>CALDTD010000267.1 GCA_937924345.1 uncultured Flavobacteriales bacterium
TGCTTATAATCTGGAACCATAATTGTATCTCTTGCAATTCCATCCTCTAATAACGTATCTCCTGCTAATAAAGTGTCAAATGAAGCAGTTACTGTATCGTTTACAATAAAAGTAGTATCATAATCAACAAAAATATCCTGATTGATAACATATTCCAAAGGTAGTTCAAATGATTGACTAGTATAATTTACAGTTTCACCAGCTAGTTTGGTCTCCTTAGCTATATATACTAATGAATCTTGCGTGTCTTCATCATTTGCATCTTCAAACATTCTTAAAGGAGTGTAGAATGTTCCTGTTGGATTATTGAAATCTATATTCCCTGGACCAGCACCGTTAGTAGGAACATTACCAATAAAATTACCATTACCTACACCATTGAATCTTGTTATTCCAGTAAAGTAAAGTGATGAAATAAATGTATCTTCATTTAAATATGAAATTGCACATTCGAATCCATCACCACCACCTACTTCTACATGCTCTAACCAACTAAAGAACCCTCTGTGATCATTATATTGTGTACCGTTGTCCTGAGCACCACCTATAACTGCTCCATCAGGACCATAATCTATTCCATAAAACTGAGTTATATTTAGTCCTCTATTAGAGTCGTAAAATCCTGTTAGAGTAGAATCTAGAGATACTTGCATACCTCCATCAGAACCAATTATTAATTGTTTTTTCGAGTTCCAAGTAAATCTGTGAACATCAGCATGTACGTAGTTTGGAGATCCTTTAGGTAATGCCCAATTAGATAAAGTTTCCCATGTTCCAGCGGCAGGGTTAGAATTAGGAGCTTTTGTCCACTTATAAACATTCAAACCTCCTAAAACACATTGGTTAGGTTCTCCTTTAACCGCATCTATGACTAAGTTATAATTTCCTTGTTGAGATGTTGGATCCCAAGTAACACCTCCAGAACCATCTACATAACTTTGACCAATTTGGGTCCAACTATCTCCATGGTCTTCAGACAACCAAGCACCAGCGAATCGTCCATTAGCTGAAGCTCTGGCAATGTATATATTCCACTTACCATTATCATTTTTCTCATAAGAAATACCACTTTCATTTCTCGATGAACCTCCTGTTATTAAACCTGCAGAAGCAGAACCAGTAGCCCTTACTATTGTGTTTCCACCATCTTTTGAAGTCCAAATTGTTCCTCCTGATGCTATAACCATTACATTTCCGTCTGGAGAAACTTTTATGTCTTGAGTTGTTGTCCCTGCACTTAGCGATGGACCAGTTAGTGTCTCTGCAGCTCCTTTATTTACAAATCTTTTTGCACCAAAAGACCTTCCAGCCGTGTATACAACATCACTTTTTGAAGGATCTGCAAAAACCTTGTTTAAATCTCTATTACTTGTACCCTGCATTTGAGTAAAAGTTACTCCGTTATCAGTAGAGTACCAAAGTCCATCTCCATCTTGGGCGCCAGAACCTTTTCCTGTTAAGTCTCCTTCAAAAGAGTTCCCTCCAGTTGCAATATAAATAGTCCCATTGGGTGTTATTGCTGTTGATGAGATTGAGAGTAATTCAGTAGCATCATCCCAGCCTTGAACTCTACTCCAGTTATTTCCTCCGTTCGTACTTTTAAACAAACCACCAGAAACCGAACCACAATACAAAATATCATCATTGTCTGGATGAACACTTATTGCTCTTGTTCTACCTCCAACATTATCTGGTCCTTCATCTACAAAAGTAAAATCAGTAGTTTTTTCAACTTGCATATTTTTCATATGCGTTAAAGCAGCAGCATAATCTGCATCTTCAATTTCTCCAGTTTGAACATTTTTTCTAATGCTGTTGTAATATTCTGCAGCTAGGTTCCAACTCTTTGAGTCTTCATGTTTAAATGAAAGTGATTTATTTGAATAAATACTTTCTTTATTTTCTTTGTTTGAAAACAAAATGGATCCTGTAGCTATTGCAGATAAAGCTATTGTTCCCAGAATTATCTTTGTACTTTTCATACGTATATATTTTGTAGTGGTATATTCTTGTAATAAAACAAAAATACGGATTTAACACATTAAATTTAACGATTTACTAATGTTTTTTATTTGTTTAACAAGTTATCGGCGCGTTAAATTGTAGCAAAGGTCTATTACAGATCAAAAATATGCCGTTCAGCGTGATAAGAAGATCTAACTAGAGGAGCACTTTCTACAAATCGGTATCCCATATCTAATCCTATCTCCTTGTATTCTTGAAATTGTTCTGGAGTTACAAAATCGGCAACAGGTAGATGTTTAGGAGTTGGTTGAAGATATTGGCCTAATGTAAGTATATCTACTCCTACACTTCTTAAATCTTGCATTGTTTCTAAAACTTCTTCTTTTGTTTCGCCCAATCCGAGCATTACTCCAGATTTTGTTCGCATTCCTCCTTGCTTTAGACGGCGTAATACTTCTAGACTTCTGTTATATTTAGCTTGGATACGTACTTCTTTTGTTAGACGTCTTACGGTTTCTAAATTATGTGAAACTATTTCAGGTGCAACATTAATTATACGTTGTAAGTTTTCCCACTTTCCTGCAAAATCAGGTATCAGAGTTTCTAATGTCGTTTCATTTGATGCTTTTCTTATTTCTTCGACAGTTTCAACCCAAATTCTAGACCCGCCATCGTCAAGGTCATCTCGATCTACAGAAGTAATTACTGCATGTCTTACGCTCATCAATTTCACAGATTGAGCAACTCTTTTTGGTTCTAACAAATCAGCTGCTAAAGGTTTACCCGTTTTTACAGCACAAAATCCGCAAGAACGCGTACATATATTTCCTAAAATCATAAATGTTGCAGTTCCTGCGCCCCAACATTCTCCCATGTTTGGGCAATTACCACTTTCACATATAGTATGCAATTTATGCTCAGAAACTAGACTCCTTACTTTTTTATATTCTTCTCCAGTAGGGAGTTTAACTCGAAGCCATTTTGGCTTTTTTGTTTTAACCTTAACTTCCATCTTAACTGATTTAAAGTGTTTTTTTTCCAAATTGAAAATTTATAAATGCTGAAGGGTATAAAAACTTATTTTGTATTTGAGTCATTATAGGTAACCTTTTATAATAAGCATCTAAGCTAATGCCTAGTTCTATACTTTTTACTTTTTTTCGATCTGCTGAAAAGTCGAAAATAAAGCTTCCGCTCAAAGTTCCCCCAGGTATTATAGAGAGTTCAGATAGACCACTAAGATTTGATGATCTTCCATAAATATTATTGATATTATGCAATTCTGGGTTGTATTTCTCCGAAACTGTTTCTACACGTTGATTGGCAGTTAATTTCAGAACCTCAAGGTATACAGGCTTTAAGAACCCTAAAGTTATTCCATATTTTGTGGTAAACGAAATTTCTACTCCTTGCTTTCGAAGCTTTTCATAAATAATCTTTTTTGTTCCTCTTTTTAATCGTAATTGTGTAAGATTGTTTAGTTTTCCGTAAAAGTATCCTTTAGCTGTTTCATCGTTTGTGGCTGAACGTTTAAACTCTTTTCCATTTTTCATTGAAACTAACTCAATCGAAAGCGTTCGTTTATTTTTAAATGTATTGAATTTAGAGTAAGTAAAAGTTGCTCCCCATCCACCTGTGTGAATTTGAATTCCCCCATAATAAGCTTTCCTTAAACTTGCTTTATTATCTTGGTTAGCTGGTAGTTGTGCTATCAAATCTGTTGAGAAAAGTATCGATAACAAAAGTAAAAGATATGTAGCTAAAAACTTCAATGATTTTTATTTGCTAATTTACAATACTTTTTAGTAAAATGTATTATTTTTCTTTGCTGGTCTTTGATATTTTAAAATTTAACTGAAGAAACGACTATGACACTACATCCGGCTTCACCTTTTTCATAATTGTATGATAGGTTATATGTTCCTGTTTTTGTACACATAAATGAAATTCCTTTATAATGTCTTCCATTTAGGTAAGAGCGTCCTATAATCCTTGTTCCTAGGTTTAGTTCAAAAATAACTTTCGTTAGATTTTCACTTGAATTTTGAGAGTAAAACATATAGTTTTGACCAGCTGTCAAGACTAAGTTTTGAATTATTTTTTCTGCAGGTTTACCTTTTGCAACATTTTTATCCTTCTTTAATTTTACTTTTACTTCTTTTTGAAAAGTATAATTTGGTTTTAATTTACTTATTGCTATATCAGATAGTTCTTTATTACATTGGCTATAGCCAGTAATAACACTGATAGATAGTATTAGGATGATTAAAATTTTCATATTA
>CALDTD010000268.1 GCA_937924345.1 uncultured Flavobacteriales bacterium
AAGAAATCATCTTGGCCTTCATAGGTTTCTATTAATTTACCGATTTCATCGTAGATAGATAAGGTAAAAGGGAAGTTAACAGGTTGATTAAAATAGAAAAAACTTTCGTCAGTAACTGGGTTTGGATAAATTCCAAAATCATCTTTATTCTCAAGTTTAATAGTTGGAGGAGGATTATGTTTTAGTAAAAAAAGCCCATTCTTACGGTCAGAAACTAATATTCTGTTGCTAGGTAATAAAGGGTAAACGCCCCAAGCACCTCTAAATGTTTCGTCATTACTCCCATCATAAGTATCATAATAAGCCGTTCGTACAGGATTACTAGGATCTTCAATATTATAAATCTGTAATCCATCATTATAATAAGAAAAATAAGCTAAACTGTCTTTTATTATGACATTATGCGGCATTGTTTCTACAAATGTTTCGGGTTTAGTAGCTGCTTTTACTTCTATGTTTGCTAAATCAGAAACATCGCAAACTTTAAAACGTTTATTTGGATTTTCGTCGCACAAAACATAAGTAGTTCCATCATCACTTAACCAACCAGAATGTGTATAACCTTGATCAACATAAAAAGGTAAATCTCCAAGAGGAATTGGTTGCGTCGGGTTACTAAAATCTAAAACAATTAAACCATCTCCCGGAACATTTAAATACGCGGTATCATTTCTTACAAATATATCATGTACATAATTTACCAAGTTAAAATCATAAATTAGTGTAGGATTATAAGGATCGGAAATTGAAATTACCTTTAAAGCATCTATTGCCAAACTATTTGTGTTTCCACAAGAGTAAAGTAGGGCAGAGCTAGTATCAATAAAAATATTATGACTTCTAATAATTAAATCTTGATTATCTGATATAATATGAACAGAGTCTGGTAAGTATTGTAAATCATACACTCTTAATGAGGCTAACCCCTGGTCTGCAACCTCGTACAAAAAACCTTTAGAATCGTGATAATCTCGGTGAACATTTTCAGAACCAAAAGATTTTCCTTGTACAAAATCTATCAATTGTAAACGATCATTTTTTGTGATTTTAAAAAAATGAGTTCCTTCTGTAGAACCCATTACAGCATATTCCTCTCCATCTTGTACAAAGCCCCAAACTTCGTTAAATATAGACTCTCCATCAAAAGTTTTTACCAACGAATTGTCGACCCAATTGTCAAGAAAAGTTACATTCTTAATTTGAGCAACAATTGAATTGAAGCATAAGATAAAGAATAATATATGTATTACTTTCATTATTAAGATTCGCTTTACTTCAAAATTAAATACAAATTACTTTAAACCTAGTATTATAAAGTTAATTAAAGTTATCTAACATAAAAAATCTAATGTAGTTAAGGTCTATAAATGCCTTTTTTGGGTTATATTCGTCATTCGAATCTAGTAAATCTTTCGATAAAATGCAGTTAGTCATTATTCCTACATACAACGAAAAAGAAAACATTAAGTCTATTATAGAGGCTGTTTTTAAATTGCAGGAAGAATTTCATGTATTAATTGTAGACGACGGTTCGCCCGATGGAACGGCAAATATTGTTAAGGAATTACAAACAATATACCCGGCTAAACTTCATATTGAGGAGCGTACTGGAAAACAAGGTTTAGGTACTGCTTATATTCATGGTTTTAAATGGGCTTTGAAGAAGGATTATGATTTTATATTTGAAATGGATGCTGATTTTTCTCATAATCCTAATGATCTTCCTCGTTTACTAGATGCTTGTAAAAATAAAGGTTTTGATATGAGTATTGGTTCTCGATATGTAAAAGGCGGGAAAGTAGAAAATTGGCCTTTCAGTAGATGGTTAATGTCTTATTATGCGTCTTTTTACGTTAGAGTAATGTTGTGGATAAATATTAAAGATACCACAGCTGGGTTTAAATGTTATTCACGTAAAGTATTAGAAACACTTAATTTAGATAACGTTTGGTTTGTTGGTTATGCATTTCAAATAGAAATGAAGTATTCAACTTTAAAAAATGGCTTTAAAATAAAAGAAGTACCTGTTACATTTATTGATAGAGTCTTGGGAGAGTCTAAAATGAATATGGGCATTTTTAAAGAAGCTTTTTGGGGTGTTTTAAAATTAAGAAAGAAGTTTAAGTAAACCCCAATTGCTTTAGGCTTCTAATTTTCAAAATCTCTACCAACAGCTTTTCCATTTCTAAAAAACTGGTCGTTTTTCTCCATTTGCTTTTTCATATCTTCTGTTATTTCTCCGTTTAGATTACTTAGGTCCGGTTGACCAGCATTTACCCACGCAGTGTACCAAAAAGACGCTGTAGTTAGAATTGAAGCACGCATTCGTTTTTCTTGCATACCGTTAAGCATTCGTTGATATTCTAAAGAAAATTCTTTGCTGTAAACCTTCATCATAACTTGTCCACGGTTTTCATAACTATATTTCTGGTCTTTAGGCCAACGTTCGGTTAATTTACGTTCAAAAGATAAAACAGAATCCACAGCATTGCTACTTTGTTTTACAACTTCCCATGCTTTTTCTAATGGATCTTCAATATACTCACATCGTCCAATTAAGTAATCATAATCTTCAGCAGCAATTTCTGGTATTCTAGATTCCCAAAAGCCATGAATTCCTTTTTGCCCCGTCATTTGCCCATTATAATTTTCTGTAGTATGCAAGGGGACATGTGCATCTCCAACATAATGACCTAGTTCTGCCGAATATTGTAAAATACGATTTAGATTTTTTGTTTTAAAAGCTTTAGTTAATCTTCTTACCATAACATCTAAATGCCAAGGAACAATTCCGTATGCTTTTAATGTGTCTTCTGAGAATTTCTCTACCGCTGCTTTCCATTGTTTAGGAACAACCAAAAATGGATCTTCGCCAGGTTTTACATAATGGTCTATATCAATATAATGTCTTTCAGCTTCTCCTTTTGCAGCGTAACGTCTCTTATCGGGATCTACTGCATGTTCGGTAATAAACTCTATATTTTTTTTATAAAAAGTAAATAACTCTGGCGGCAAACTAAATGTAGCCATTCTATTTATACGCTTATGGCCATAGAAACCCCAAGTTGTTCCGCAAATATGCTTTGTAGGTTTTGGCTCAGAAATAGGAGAGAAACCAACCGATATAAAGTAGATAATAAATAATACAATACTTTGTTCTAAATGATTCATATTTTTATAATAGCGCTTATTCTTAATGAGTATTACAATTTTTTTGCCATTTATTGCAATTAAACCCAGTTTCTTTTTTTCTCAAAATACGAATATTTTATTCAAAGCTTTTTTTATTTATTAAATATTTGCATTTAGAACAAATTTAATGTTTTTCCAATAAATAGAATTTACTGTATTTATTTAGAGCAAATTGTTTTGAAACAAAAAAACTAAACACTTAAACATACTACAAATTCAATTAAATCGTTTCTTTGTGCAGGAAAACTTTATAACCAATGAAAAGCGTTGTTCTATTTTTAATTCTATTAATTTCTAGCATTGTTGGCTTTGCACAGCAGATGGAAAATTTGAGGAATTTTGATAAACGTTTTTTTCATTTTGGCTTTGCATTAGGTTATAATTCAAGTGATTTTTATTTGGATAGAGATATTTTGGAAGATTATAATCGAGATTCTTTATTAGTAATTGATGTAGAACGTAGGCCAGGCTTTAATTTAGGTATTGTTTCTTCTTTAGATCTTTCTCCTACTTTTAAAATTCGTTTTTTACCCACACTTTCATTTCAAGAGCGTAATCTTGCTTTTACTTACGAAGCACCGAACGATTCTTCGGTTACTTGGAATAAAGATGTCCGCTCTACTTTTTTAGATTTTCCTTTGGTAATGAAATTTAGAACAGAGCGAATAAAAAATTTTGCAGCCTATTGTCTAG
>CALDTD010000269.1 GCA_937924345.1 uncultured Flavobacteriales bacterium
CTTTTAAGAAAGATTCTATTGTACTTGGTGGAGCAATGTTAGAAGGTGAACCTGTGACTGATGCTAAAGTTAAAATTCCATTAAAGACACTAAATCGTCATGGATTAATTGCAGGAGCTACAGGGACAGGTAAAACTAAAACGCTACAAGTAATGGCAGAGCAACTGTCAATAAATGGAGTTCCCTCTGTTTTGATGGATATAAAAGGAGACCTTAGTGGTTTAGCACAATCAGGAGAAAGCAACGATCATATTGTTTGGCGCCATGGTGCTATAGGGGAAGATTATATTCCTCAGGCATTGCCAGTAGAATTATTTAGTATATCAAATGAACCCGGAACTAGAATGCGTTCTACAGTTTCAGAATTTGGACCAGTTCTTTTGTCAAAAATATTAGGTTTAAATGATACGCAAGGTGGAATAGTAACTATAATGTTTAAATATTGTGATGATAATCAACTTCCACTTTTAGACCTAAAGGATTTAAGAAAAACATTACAGTATCTTAATGGTGAAGGTAAAAAAGAAATAGAGAAGGAATATGGAAAAATTTCATCTGTATCTATTTCAACAATTATGCGAAAGGTCGTTGAGCTAGAGCAGCAAGGAGCTGAAAAGTTCTTAGGAGAACGCTCATTTGAAGTTAATGATTTTTTACTAAAAGATAAAGAAGGGAAGGGTAAAATTTCTATCATTAGATTGTCAGATATTCAAAATAAACCTAAGTTGTTTTCAACCTTTATGTTAAGTCTTTTAGCAGAGATTTACCAAACTTTCCCCGAAGCTGGAGATGATGACAAACCAAAATTATGTTTGTTTATAGATGAGGCACATTTAGTTTTTGAAGAAGCTAGTGATGAATTATTAGATCAAATTGAAGTTATTATTAAATTAATACGATCTAAAGGTGTTGGGATTTTCTTTTGTACACAAACTCCAACAGATATTCCTAACGATGTACTAGGGCAATTAGGCCTTAAGATTCAACATGCGTTAAGAGCTTTTACTGCAAAGGATAGAAAAGCAATTAAACAAACTGCAGAAAATTATCCTTTATCTGATTATTACAAAACAGATGAAATCATAACTCAATTAGGAATTGGAGAAGCATTGGTAACGGCATTAAATGAAAAAGGAATTCCTACGCCTCTTGCAGCAACTTTACTTAGAGCTCCAATAACTAGGATGGGTGTTTTAACCGATTCAGAAATAAAAGAAGTTATAAGTAATTCTGAATTAGGAGATAAATACAATAAAACTGTTGATAGAGAAAGCGCTTACGAAATTTTGGATCAAAAAATTAAACGTGCGCAAGAAGAAGAACATCAAGCAGAATTAAGAAAAGAACAAGAAAAATTAGATAAAGAACGTAGAAAGATTAGAGAGCGAGTATCTAAAAGAAGAAGTACTACAACCTCTAGAAGAAGAGTTGGAAGACCGAGGAAGTCTGCAACAGATAAGTTTATTGACAAAGCTGGAACAACTTTAGTTCGTGAATTGACAAGAGGTTTACTTGGTATTTTAGGTTTAAAATAACGTTATTAATAAAGTTTATTATGCCAATTAGAATAAGAAAGGATAAAGGAAGTTCTAATAGTCCTAGAAGAGTTCAGCGTTCATCTTCACGAAGAAATTCTCGAGGTGGAGGATTGCTAGGAGGTAGCGGTGGAGGAATAGCTTCTGCATTAATTCCAATGCTGATAAGCTTATTTCGTAAGAAGCCTAAACTAGCAATTATTTTATTAGTTGTTGGTGGTATAGTCTTTTATATGATGAGCGGGAATAGTGGTGGTGGACAAACATCTGCTTTATCCAATATTGTTCAATCTTTTGCTGGTACTGGCTTAGAAATGAACGAAAAAGTATATGACGAAGCTGAAGTTTTTGAGCCATTAGCAGATAACGTTAAAAATCCAATGCCTGAGCAAGTTTCTCTTTTGGAATACTGTCCTAAAAGAAGGAGTCAAGGTTCTCAAGGTTCTTGTGTGGGATGGAGTAGTGCTTATGCTGCCCGAACAATTCTACAATCTCGCGCGACCGGAGAAGATCCAAATAGAGTAGCATTTAGTCCTTCTTTTTTATATAATCAGATTGCACTAGAAGGCTGTCAAGGTACTTATTTGCAAAATGCAATGGAAGTTATGAAAAATGGAGGTTCTTTACCGTATTCTAAATTCGCTTATACTGAAGAATCTTGTAGCAAGAAGCCAAATAATAGAGAGTTACAAGACGCGTCAGTTTATCGTACAAAAGGATTTAATCGATTAAGTAAAGGTGGAAACAATTACAATACAGACTTGTTAGCAATAAAACAAAATTTAGCCCAAGGTGCGCCAGTTGTTATTGGAATGATGGTAGGCGGATCTTTTATGACAAAGATGACAGGAAGAGAAGTGTGGAACCCATCAAATTCTGATTATGATATGAAAGGTTTTGGTGGACATGCAATGTGCGTAATTGGTTATGACGATTATAAAACGAAACAAGGAGGAGCATTTCAAGTGATGAATAGTTGGGGAGAAGAATGGGGGAAAAAAGGTGTTTTTTGGATACGCTATTCAGATTTTAAACATTTTAATAGAGAGGCTTATGGCTTGTATCCTATGGGAAATGCTGATGCTGTAAATTCTATAAAGTTAGACGCTAAGATTGGTTTAGTTTATAATGAAACTGGAAAATATTTGCCCTTTGAGTATAATGGAGATATTAAATTTTCTTCTACAGAATTATTAAAGGTAAATAAAGATTTTAAAGTTGAGATTACAAATTCGATTGAATGTTACTCATATATTTTTGGAGAAGAAACAGATGGCTCTAGCTATGTTTTATTTCCATACACGGCAAAACATTCACCTTATTGTGGGATTACTGGTACGCGACTATTTCCAAAAGATCACTCTTTGTATGCAGATGCTACAGGTCGTAAAGACCATTTTGCAATTGTAGTTTCAAAACAAAAATTAGATTATAATTTATTGAATAAGGAAATCAATAATGCGAAAGGTTCTTCTTATCAAGACAAAGTGTACAATGTGTTAAACGAAGAGCTTATTGATAACGTTAGCTTTTCTGGAGGGGAAACTATTCGTTTTTCTGCTACAAGTACTAGTCAAAATATGGTAGCTGTAGTGTTGGAGGTTGCTAAATAAAAGTTATTATCCTTTTCCTCTACGGATTACTTTTCCACCATTAATATAGTTCTCTATCCATTTAGAGTCTTTCATGTCAGAAAATAATCTAAACATGTCTTCACCATGAAAAAAGTCGTCGATATAAATTACACCATATTTTTGAAGTATTTGCAACTGAGGCCAAGAGGGTCTAGCTCCGTTTGCAGCCCAACCTTTCATAACCATACCTTCTTTAGGAATACAACCACTAGGGCATAAAGGGTTTCTTTGATATTTTAAAGCCCAAAGATCAACAAGTCTAAAGCAATTATAACCATCTAAATATATATCTTTTATAGAGTCGTATTTATAAAAACAATCTGTCAATTCATACTTTTCAAAGTAATTAATGTTTTCTGGGTTTGCTTTAGAGAGTTCAAGTCCAGCCATTTGCCTAATAAAGCTTGATTCAGATATGAAACGTTTATTAATTATTTTACCTTCTTTTGTCGCGATAATTGCAAAAGAGACTAATCTACTGTTATATGAAGGTGCTAAGTTGAATGCAAATTCGTAGGTAGCATAATTTATTTTATGAGACAAAAAGTTACCGAATAGTCCAACGAAAGCTATAATTATAAATAATGGTTTTATGTATGATAAGTAAAACTTCAATTCTGATAAATATTTCTTTTTAATTTACATTAATAAAGTAAGATATTTATTGCTTTAAGAGTTTTTGTATTTTTTATATGTTGAATAGATGTAAATGAATGATGAAAATTTTAAAAAGAAATAACCCCTTTAGGAGTAATGCAATAATCTAATTTTACATCGTGGGCTTCGTTTTTTATAATTTGAGAGTGAGGTTCAAAAAAAGATAATCCAATTTTGACGCAGTCGTGCGGACATTTACTTATAAATAAATCATAGAATCCTTTACCATATCCAATTCTATTTCCCTCTGTGTCATAAGCTAATAGTGGAACTAATACAATATTGACCTCATTAATATTTACAGGAATTAATTTTGTAG
>CALDTD010000270.1 GCA_937924345.1 uncultured Flavobacteriales bacterium
GCATTTTGATCTTGGAATTGTTTACATCAAAACATTAACAAAGGAAGAAGTTATAGAAACTCGCAAAAAAGCTACTCATCAAGAGGGTTTATAAAAAAGTATTTCCCTTTCTTAACCTTACCTTTATAAGTGTTAGCAGCACGATATCAATTACGCTATGAGCGACAATTGCAGAAATTAACCCAACTTCTTGTGAACAGTATCCAACAATACAAATAACTAGAACCATATACAGTCCATAAATTGTGATTTTTAAATTTTTTGGATTCAAATAACCATGAATTCCTACAAAAAAGAATGAAGTAATTATCACTCCTAAGTAACGTTGTAGAACACCTCTAAAAAAAATCTCTTCACCAACACCTGCAGATAGACTAACAAATATAATAAGAAAAGGAGTTAATGAAGTTTCATTAAATATTTCTATATAGCGATTAGTTTCTTTAGCAATATACTGATGGTTTAAGATTAACCACCCTAAAATTGCGATAACGAGCCCTAATACACTTCCTAAAACCATCTCAAAAATAAGGCTATAATCAGAGTTGAAAATAGTTATAAAACTTTCTTCAGAACACATCAAATGAACTAAAAAGGCAACTAAAGGAAAAACAGTTAAAGTAATGACACCAAGTAAAAAGAGTTTGGATTTACTCATTTAAATAAAAGAATACTAGTTAGAAAACTTATCTTCTTCGTTTTCAGGATCTGTAATTGAAACACCAGCATCTACGTCTTCCTCATTTTCTGGGTCTGTAATCGGCTTACTGTCAACTACTGTTTCAGAATTCTGAAAGGTTTTGCTAGTTTCGATAGAATTTTTACTTTTTATCGGCTTAATAGGATCATATTTACTGCAGCTAGCAGTAAATGCTAAAACAGAAATGATAAGCGATATGTAAAAATTATTCTTCATTATTAACAAAAATAGCTTAAAAATATAAGTATTCAAAATATGATACGTCTATTTTATGATTATGTTACACTTCCAATTCTATTTCTACTCTAGTACCTAATACAACACCACTTTTATCTTCTAACTGAAAGGGACCTTTTAGTTTATAACCTTGGTTAGTCGTTTTCTTTAATAAAGCTAAACGGCCAGATGTTATTTCCATTCCTTTTGAAGTATGATCACTCTCAATTTTATTCGCTAAACTTTTATCAATTCCAAGACCATTATCATCAATTGTAATGAGAACCCACCCGCTAGAGTTAAGCGTGAGTGAGACTTTAATCAACCCTTTTTGTTTTAATGGAAGAATACCATGCCATATACTATTTTCTACATAGGGTTGTAAAAACATTGGAGGAACTTTAATTTGATCTACATCAATACTTTCTTCAACCTTAATAGCGTAACTGAATCTATCTTGGAAGCGCATATTTTCTAGAGATAAGTAGAGTTCTAATCGCTCCAGCTCATCAGAAAGTGTAACTAAATTATCTTTTGATACTGAGCTATCTAAGTTTTTTCGAATTAGCTTAGCGAAATTAGTTAAGTATTTATTCGCCGACAAACTATCTTTTGTGTTAATATAATATTGAATTGAATTTAACGAATTAAAAATAAAATGTCGATTCATACTCGCGTTTAATGTTTGCTGTTCCAGCGCTTGTAGTTTAGACTTATAAAAAAGCTTTTGCGTCAATGACTTCTGTTTATTCAATTTTTGCTGACGCTTTATAATAAAAAAAATAAGCAACACAACACTAATCAATATAAGGGCAAAAAACCACAGAGTTAAGAAAAATGGTTTTTGTATTTCGAAAGAAAAAGTCTGTATTTGGCTCCAGGTTAAACCATCTTTTGTAGCCTTAACTTTAAATACATAATTGCCATAAGGTAGGTTAGTATAAGTTACCGATTTTTGATCTACAGGAGGAGACCACTCTTGATCAAAACCATCTAAAAAGACACTATATTTTAATTCATTATTTTGTTGAATTGCTACAGCATTATAAAAAAAAGTAAAGTAATTTTTCTTATACCCGACTGATAGATCTATAGGAAGTTTAGTCTCAACATCTATATTCTCAGAATAATCTTCCCAATTAGTTTCTTTTAGAAACAATTGAACTTTATCTAATTTAACTATTGGAACTGGTTGAGAACGCTTATTTTGAACTCTATTAAAACGTACTACACCTCTACTTGTTCCCATCCAAATATTATTTTTTGAGTCCTTATAGAAAGCATTAAGATTTGTCTCTAAACTCGGAAAACCATTGGTACGTGTAAAATGATGAATCGCATTTTGATTACCTTTAAAAAATAGAGACATGTTTATTTCAAAGACCCCGTAATTTGTACCAATCCAAACATACTCATCACTTTCAACTCCTATAAAGTTAATATTCCCGGCACTATAAGATTCGTGAAGTACAACTCGAGTCAAACTATCTTTATTATAATAGTATAAGCCATCTGCTGTACCTATAAATAATAAAGAATCATTTATTTTTTTTAAAGAATAAACGATTTCATTCTGTAATTCATCATTCTCTCTAAACTTAGTAACACTTTTATTTTTAATAGAAAATATTCCAGAAGAAGTTCCAACTAGAATATCATCATTAAATCCTTTTTCTATGGTTCTAATATTCTTAGCTGGGAAATTATCTTGATATTTATAACTTTCGATTAAATTAAAGTTTCTAATACATGATATTCCTTTTGAGGTTCCGATCCATATACTTTCGTCTTCCTTAAAAAAAGAAAGTACCTTGTTTGAAGTTAACCAATGTTTGTTTCTAAATGAATTTAACTGCAACCCGTTATAAGTTGTAATTCCATTTGCAGTTCCAAACCAATAAGATGAATCATTAAAAGCAAGTGAGGTCCAAACTGTATTATCACCTAATCCTTTATCTTTATTTATAACATTAAACTTCTGTTTATCATACACTGAAACACCTCCATTGTAGGTAGAGAAATAAATTTCATTTTCCTTTCCTTCAAAAATAGACAGTACATAATTACTACTTAAACCATCTTGCTTTGAAAAAGTAACAAACTCTTCGCTTGTAAACCTTTGAATACCTCCTCCATCTGTTCCAATCCATATATCACCTTCTCTGTCTTCTGCAATAGTTCTTACATTATTAGTTACTAGCCCATTCTCTACATTAAGGTGGATTAAATTTGACTCATTTACTATATATTCACCTTCATTAGTACTTACCCATAACCTATTTTTACTATCGAAATACAAATGATTAATCATTCCAAAATTTTCACTAAGTGGAATTGAAGTGAAGCAAGATCTCTTACAGTTAAACAAGCCATTATACCTAGTCGACACTATAACTTCTTTAGCTGAATTCTCTACAAGACTTGTAACATAGAAGTTTTCTTTTTCTAAAGAAAGTTTATTCCAGCTATCTCCTTTAAAGTAACCAATAACATTTCTACCTCCTGTCCAAACTAATCCTTTACTATCACAGTAAATTGTTTTTAAATTATTTTTAGTAGTTAAAGAGAAATGAGTAATTTCTTCTAACTCCAATCTATTTTTTTGTGTTGCTATTTTGTAAACTCCTTTACTTGGGATTACTAACCACAAATTATTTTTTTTATCGAATGTAAAAGAAGAAATTCCTCTTCCTTTGGCTAAATCAGATAAATCCCAAGAAGTAATATCCTTATCTTTAATTCGAGTGATGCCATATTGTGATGCTAACCATACTGCATTATTATTACTTAAAATATTTTTAACTGTATTATCAATCAGTCCATTTTGAGTGGAATAATTTTTAAATGTACGCCCATCAAAACAACTGACCCCTCCAGCTGTACCTATCCAAATCTTACCATCTTCATCAGCGGTAATATCAAAAACTTGTGTTTGAGCTAGACCTTCCTCTACAGAATAATTAATAAAACTATATTGTTGGGCTAAAAACCTAGCGCTACATAGCGTTATTAAAACAACAATTATAAACTTCATACATTAAAATAAGTATTAATCTGATTTAAAACTAAAAAAACTATTGTTTATAATAATTTATCTACATATTTTATTACTTTAGCGGAAATTAACAAATATAAAATAATTTATTATGAAAAATTTATTCATTGGATTAGGAGTTTTAGCTATGGTTGCTGGTACTTCTTGTAAGAAAGAGTATACTTGTGAGTGTACTGTAACTGGTGGAGGATCTACAGCTTCTTCGTCTACTACTATCAAAGCTACTAAAAAAGATGCTAAAGAGTCATGTGAAACTGGTTCTTCAACAGTAGGAACTGGAGATGATGCTATCGTTTCTAAATGTGAGATCAAGTAATTGTTTCACATTTCAACATTTAAAGCGACATTATAAAAATAATGTCGCTTTTTTTATGCTATATTATTAACCTATATTACTGAAAAGCAGGAATCCCTGTAATATCTAAACCAGTAATTAACAAGTGAATATCGTGTGTTCCTTCGTAAGTTACTACTGATTCTAAGTTAGCCATGTGACGCATAATTGAATATTCGTTTGAAATACCCATTGCTCCATGAATTTGTCTTGCTTCTCTAGCAATTTCTAATGCCATATTAACATTGTTACGTTTTGCCATAGAAATTTGAGCAGACGTTGCTTTACCTTCGTTTCTTAATTGCCCTAATCTTAGCGTTAATAACTGTGCTTTAGTTATCTCTGTTATCATTTCCGCTAATTTCTTTTGAATTAACTGAAAACTAGCAATTGGCTTACCAAATTGAATTCTCTCTTTAGAATATCTTAGTGCCGAATCGTAACAATCCAACGCAGAACCGATAGCTCCCCAAGCAATACCGTACCTAGCACTATCTAGACATTGTAGAGGTGCTCCTAAACCATCTTTATTGGGTAATAAATTTTCTTTAGGAACTTTTACGTCATTAAAAAT
>CALDTD010000271.1 GCA_937924345.1 uncultured Flavobacteriales bacterium
AGAGTTTATAACAGTTAAATCTATAGCATTTAAACCAGCCAAAATTTGTTGATGATGCATAGGATATTTTTTTCCGGCAATATCAACAACAATTAATTTATCTAAATATTCTTGATGCTGAGTTGCATAGGTCATTGCTGTTTTTCCTCCCATAGAATGACCTAATACAATTACATCAGAAAGGTTTAAATCGGTAATTAATTCGTGTAAATCATCAGCCATTAATTGGTAACTCATTTCGTCTGTGTGTGGCGAATGGCCATGGTTTCGCTGGTCAATTAAATATACTTCAAAATGTTCTGCAAATTTCTTACCTATGGTTTGCCAATTATCTAAAGTTCCAAAAAGTCCGTGAATAATTATTAAGGGTTGACCTTCGCCATATTTTTTGTAATGTAATTTCATAGTTTAATGTTGTAAAGCTCTAAGGTATAATTGAACTGTATTTTCCATTCCATAGTGTAATGCATCGGCAACTAAAGCATGTCCTATAGATACTTCTTTAAGGTTAGGAATACTTTCTCTAAAAAATCTTAGGTTTGCCAGGTCTAAATCATGCCCTGCATTTAGCTCAATTCCAATTTCGTTTGCTTTTTCTGCAGCTTTTATAAAAGGTTGAATTGCTTGCTCCTTATTTTCTTTATAATTTGCAGCATAGGATTCTGTGTATAGTTCTATTCGTTCACTACCACAAGCTTTTGCGCCTTCAATCATTTCGGGAATAGCATCTACAAAAACAGAAGTTCTTATTCCTTTGGCTTTAAACTTTGTAAGTATTTCGGTAAGAAAGTTTTTGTTTTTAATCGTATCCCAACCGTGGTTTGAAGTCAATTGGCCTTGAACATCGGGAACCAATGTTACTTGTTCTGGTTTTACTTTCAAAACCAAGTCAATAAATTTCTGCTCTTTAGGGTTACCTTCTATATTAAATTCTGTTGTTAAAATAGGCTTTAAATCAATGACATCTTGGTAAGTAATGTGTCGTTCATCTGGCCTAGGGTGAACAGTAATACCGTTTGCTCCATATTTTTCTATGTTTTTTGCAAACTCAACTAAATTAGGAACATTGCCACCTCTAGCATTCCTAAGTGTTGCAACTTTATTAATGTTAACGCTTAGTCTTGTCATAAATAATTAATTTGATACAAAAGTAACTTTTAGAATACAATCTAAAACACAATCGTATTTTTAATCACTTATTCTTAACTAAAATTAAGAGCATTTGTTTACAAGTTTAAGAAATATAGGAAAAGTTAATTTTAATGTTTTATACTTTTAAAAAGTAAGGATATATATTCGCACAAAATATTTATTATGAAATTTATACATTGTCTGCCAGTTATATTAACAATTTTCACCGCTTGTGGAAACACTGTTTCTAACACAAAAGAAAATAAGTTATCTCAGTCTAATTCCAAAAAACTAAAAGACTCTACTCAAGTTACAACTTCTTTAGAGTTTGAATATATGGATACAACTGTAAGTCCAAAACAAGACTTTTATGAGTTTGCCTGTGGCCAATGGTTAAAAGATAATCCAATACCAGAAGAAGAGAGCCGTTGGAGTAGTTTTAATGTTCTAGGAAATAGGAATAATGAAGTGTTAAAAGAGATTTTAGAAAATGCTGCTTCAAAAGAAAATGCGAATGGTTCGGCAAATCAATTAATTGGAGATTATTATGCTTCATTTATAGATACAGTAAAAAGAAATGAACAAGGTTTAACTTATTTATTACCAACATTAGAACATATAGATAATATAAAATCTAAGAAAGGTATAATCAAGCAAGTTGCTCATTTTCACGATAGAGGTATTTCTGCTTTTTTTAGTTGCTATGTTTCTCAAGATGCTAAAAGAAATACAAAATATAGAATTCATGTTTCTCAAGGTGGTTTAGGATTACCAAATAGAGATTATTATTTTAAAGACGATGAACGTTCTAAAAAAGTAAGAGCTGGTTACACTACTTATGTCACTAATTTATTTAATATAGTAGGAATTGAAACCTCAACAAAATTAGCAACAGAATTAATTCCATTTTACATTGAAGAAAAATTAGCAGAATTTAGTAAGGGACCTGTAGAGCTAAGAGACGTAGAAGCAAATTATAATAAAACTGCTTCTGGTTTATTCAATGCTTCCTACCCAAACATTATGTGGGATGAATATCTTAAGGAAAGAGGTATCCATCAAATTGATACAATTATTTTAAGACAACCAAAGTTTATTGTTGGTTTAAATGATTTGATTGAGAATGAGTCTTTAGAAAATTTAAAAACATATTTAAAATGGAAATTAATTAACTCTTCTGCGAATGAATTAACGACTACTATGGCAAAAGAACGTTTTAATTTTTACAGTACTGTTTTAAGAGGGACTAAGGTTCAAAAACCAATGTGGAAACAAGGAATATCGGCAGTTACAAATTCTGCTGTTGGTGAAGCATTAGGGCAAGCTTTTGTAGAAGAAAATTTTAGCGAAAATGCTAAAGTAATCATCACAGAAATGGTAAATAATATAACACTTGTATTTGAAGATAGAATTAATGAATTAGATTGGATGAGTCCTGAAACAAAAGAAAAAGCGCAAGAAAAATTAGCTTCTTTTGCTAAGAAAATGGGCTTCCCAGATAAGTGGAAAGATTATTCTTCATTGTCTATAAGTAAAGAAAGTTATTTCCAAAATGTAATGCACTCTTCTTTATTTGAAGTAGCAGAAAACTTAAGTAAATTAGACAAGGAAATTGATAAAACTGAATGGGGAATGGTTCCGCATATTGTAAATGCATATTATAACCCATTGTTAAACGAGATTGTTTTTCCAGCAGGAATTATGCAAAAACCATTCTTTAGTGAACATTACGAAGATGCTGTAAATTATGCTAGAATGGGTGCGGTAATCGGGCACGAATTTACACATGGATTTGACGATAAAGGAGCAAAGTATGATGCTTCGGGACAAATAAACGATTGGTGGACAAAAGCTGATAAGAAAAAGTTTGGTGAGAAAACACAAAAATTAATAGATCAGTATAATTCGTTTGAAGTATTAAAAGGTGTTTTTGTTGATGGAGAGTTAACATTAGGAGAAAATATAGCCGATTTTGGAGGTCTTACAATTGCTTACCATGCTTACAAACGTTCTTTAGAGGGGAAAGAAGTAGAAGAAATAAATGGTTATTCTCCGGCTCAACGTTTCTTTATAGCTTTTGCTCATGTTTGGAAAAATAATATTAGAGACAATGCATTAATTACACGCGTTACAACAGATCCTCATTCTCCTGGTAGGTATAGAGTAAATGGTACATTAAGTAACATGCCAGAGTTTTTTGAAGCGTTTGATGTTCAAGAAGAAGATGAAATGCGCCAACCTGCCGATAAAATTGCTAAGATTTGGTAGAGTAGTAGCCTAATATTATTATTTAGATATTGGAACACTATTTGAACTCGAGTACTAAAAAAAGAAATTATGGACAAGAAAATTATATTACTTATTGTCGGAATTGTATTCGATATTATCGGCTATGCTACTTATGCAATTCCATTTTTTGGTGAATCTGCAGATTTTATATGGGCACCTATTTCTGCCCTAGCTATGTTTGTAATGTACAAGGGGGCTAAAGGTATAGTTGGAGGAATCTTTGGTGGTCTTGAAGAAATTTTACCTTTTACAGATTTTATACCTTCTTTTACCTTAATGTGGGTTTACACCTATTTTATTGAAAAGAAAAAAGATGGTATAAATAAGTAAAGGTACTTTGTTAAATTATTATTTAATCAAATAGTTCATGAAATACTTTACTCTAATATTTCTGTCGGTTTTTTATATTTTAACTTGTAGCAGTCAGGCTAAATACAATAGCTTGTGTTGGAAGATATCTGGTAATGGTTTAAAGGAGAATTCCTATTTATACGGAACCTTTCATACTGCAGACAAACGCGTTTTTGATTTTAAAGATGGGGTAGAAGATGCATTTTTAAATGCTGATATTTATGCTATGGAGCTAAATATGGATAGTATTGATAAGGGAAGAATGCTAGCGGCTATGGTAATGGATTCTAACAAAACGTTAAAGACATTATTAACACCAAATGATTATGAATTAGTCAATCAATTTTTCATTGATTCTATTGGAATGTCTTTATTTTTATTTAATAAAATGCAGCCATTTATTACGACTCAAATGATTGCGACAAAAGATTTGAAAGCGGAAAAAGAGAACGCCCTAGATTTATATTGGTTTACAAAAGCAAAAAACTTAGGAAAGGAATTAGTCGGGTTAGAAACAGTAAATGAACAGTTAAATACATTTAAGTCTATTCCAGTAGAAAAGCAAGCAATAGAACTAGTTAATGCAATAAAAGACTATGGAAAGACCGATGAAGTGAATATGGAAAAGCTTATTTCTGTTTATCAATCTGGGGATTTAGATCAATTAATGAAGATTGTTCAACAGCAAAGTCAATCATCAGCTATAGACCAAGAAGACTTTAATGAAAAATTCTTATTTAAGCGTAATGTAAATATGGCGGATCGTGTTGTAAAGTACTTGAACAAAGGAAGTGTATTTATGGCTGTTGGTGCTGCGCATCTACCTGGTGAAAATGGTGTAATTGAGTTGTTAAGAGCTAAAGGGTATATAGTTGAAGCTTTTTAGGCTATGAAAACTAGAGTAGCAATAGCAGCAGATAATCACTTTTTAGCGGAATCATTAAAAGAAAAAATCTCTTTTTTTGATTCTTTAGATTTTGATTATAATTTGTAAAACCAAAGAGGTTAACTAATAATTTAAAGCTCTTCCTCTTATGGGTTGAACATAGCTTTTTATCACAAACTTTTTTGTCTATAAATTAACTTGATTATAGATTTTTTGTAAATATGTAAGATGTTATATTTTATATCATTCAGCCATTTTAACCATTTTAGTTTATTGGCATAGCTATTGGCAATATTTGATAGAGTTATGGGGTTATTAATGTGTAAAATGCACATTATTAGTAATGTAAGTATGGTTTAAACTTATTTAAAGTAACCTTTAACTTCACAAACAAACTTTTGACTGTCAGATTGACTTAAAATAACAACTATGAGTGACTTTTTATCAGCAAATGAATTTGCTTTTTCAGATAGCATAGATGCAAATACCGAATTTATTCCTTTAATATCGGAAGAGGATGAAGATCGTATTAATAAAGAAGAAATTCCAGAGCAATTACCAATTCTTTCATTAAGAAATAATGTTTTATTTCCTGGTGTTGTAATTCCTATTACTGTAGGTAGAGATAAGTCTATAAAATTAATAAAAGACGCCGATAAGGGTAATAAAACAATTGGTGTAGTTGCTCAAAAGGATGTAAATATTGAAGAGCCTTCATTTAGTGATTTAAATAAAATAGGAACACTTGCGCACATTGTAAAAGTATTAAAAATGCCTGACGGTAATACGACTGTTATTATACAAGGAAAAAAGCGTTTTGAGCTAGAAGAGTTAATTTCTGAAGAGCCATATATTATTGCTCGTGTGAAACAGTTTGAAGAAGTTAAGCCACCAAAAGAAGACGAGAAAACTAAAGTATTGTATCAAACACTAAAGGATACAGCACTAAAAATAATTAAAGAGTCTCCTCAAATTCCTTCTGAGGCTTCATTTGCTTTAAAAAATATTGAAAGTAATTC
The DNA here is from genome assembly GCA_937924345.1 of uncultured Flavobacteriales bacterium. Lineage (GTDB taxonomy): Bacteria > Bacteroidota > Bacteroidia > Flavobacteriales_D > Parvicellaceae > S010-51. The sequence continues at coordinate 5,677 of CALDTD010000271.1, forward strand.
TTTTTTAGTCAATTTTATTGCTTCGCACATGAATGCAGAAGTAGAAGACAAACAAAAAATTCTAACTGAGGCTAATTTAGATGTGAGAGCTAACATCTTATTAAAGCATTTAGACAAAGAATTACAATTATTAGCCATAAAAAACGATATACAATCTAGAGTTCGAGTAGATTTAGACAAGCAACAACGCGAATACTTCTTAAATCAACAAATGAAGGAGATTCAAGAAGAGCTGGGTGATAATCCTCAAAAACAAGATATTGCCGAATTTAGAAAAAAGGCAAAAAAGAAAAAGTGGAAGAAGTCAGTAGCTAAAACCTTCGAAAAGCAGTTGAGTAAACTTGAGCGAATGAATCCTCAGGGAGCTGAATATGGGGTTCAGTTAAATTACGTTGAAACCCTGCTAGCATTACCTTGGAAAAAATATACAAAAGATAAATTTGATTTACGCACGGCACAAGAAATTTTAGATCGAGATCATTTTGGATTAGAAAAAGTAAAAGAAAGAATTATAGAATATTTAGCAGTTCTAAAATTAAAAGGAGATATGAAATCTCCAATTCTTTGCTTGTATGGTC
>CALDTD010000272.1 GCA_937924345.1 uncultured Flavobacteriales bacterium
AGTCCATTCGGTAGATAGTTCTCAAAAAGCAATAGACTTGGTAGACAATAATGTTGCTTTAATTCCAGATTTAGCTGAGAAACATGAAAGTTTTACTTCCGATTCATTAGAGTTTATAAGTCAAGCTGAAACCGAATACGATATTATATTATTAGACCCGCCAGCATTTGGAAAACATAAGCGAGTAAGACACAAAGCCGTACAGGGGTATAAACGGTTAAATGTGAAAGCAATGAAGAAAATAAAACCAGGTGGAATTATTTTTTCTTTTTCATGTTCGCAAATTGTAGATAAAGAATTGTTTACCAATACAATTTTGGCTGCTGCAATTGAAGCAAGAAGAAATGTAAGAGTTTTACATCAACTACATCAACCGGCAGATCATCCGATTAATTTGGCACAGCCAGAAAGTGAATATTTAAAAGGGTTAGTATATCAAGTGCTATAATTTATTTATCTTTAATTGGATTTAATTTTTTCTTCTAGTGAATATTATAAATACACAACAGTTATCTTACGATTTGTTTGAGCGAATGAGAGCTAACCGAATTGTTATGAATTACTTCGGAGCCTTATCTTTTGGAATGGCGCAACATTTAATCGATGATATTTATGATTCGTTACTAAACACATCGCTTGAACGCATAATGATAAAAAAAATCTACTCTACATTTATAGAAGGAGTGGAAAACGTTGTGAAATATGCTTATTATAAAGAGCAAAATCGAAATTATGGTGTTGTAAATGTTTCTGAAACTATAGATGGTAATTATGTAGTTGGAGTAGGGAATATGGTTCAACAAAGCCAAAAAAATGAATTGCTTCAAGAAATTAATAAATTAAAGGATAAAACAATTGATGAGTTAAAGTTAGATTATCGTAATTTTTTGAAAGAGGCAGGAGAGAACGAGGAGTTAACAAATGGTCTTGGTTTTTTAAAAATGGCTATAGATTGCGATAATAATATTCAGTTCAACTTTATGAAGTTGGAGGAGTATGTAGATTTCTTTTTGGTAGAGATTACAATTAATAAATAAAATGGAAGTTTTAAAAATCGAAAAAACAAAAATTTCGCCATTGGTTTACTTTTCAACCGAAGAACCTCTATTGATTGAAGGAGATTCTAGACCTGAATTTTGTTCAGAGTTTTATCAGCCGTTGTTAGAATGGTTAAAAGCATTAGAAATAGTTACAAAAACTAATTTAACTCAAGAAAAATTTGAGTTAATTATAGGACTAGAATATGTGAATTCGAGTTCTATAATTTATTTAAGTAAAGTTTTAAAACAAGTAAATACAATTGCAACGTTAGAACATGTAACTTTTTCTGTTTTATGGAAAACATTAGCTTATGACGAAGATATGAGAGACTTAGGTGAAGAATTCCAAGAAATTTATCAGCAACTAAATTTTTCTTTTGTTTCTTAAACTAAGCTATTTTAAATCCAACTACTGTAACATCATCCATTTGTTCTTCATTACCAATCCACTTATCAAAAGTAGAACTTATTATTTCCTTTTGTTTGCTAAGTTTTTGGTTGTTGACTGACAGTAGAATTTCTTTAAATCGTTTCGAATAGAATTTATTATTTTCATTCCCCCCTCTTTGGTCTATGTAACCATCTGTGGTGAGGTAAAAGCAGTCATTTTCAGTTACCGAAAATTTATGAAGTTTAAATATTTTTTCTTGGGTTTCATTGTGGTCGTACCCAACAGATTTTCGATCTCCCTTGTAGTGTTCAATTTTAGTATTATTAATCTTGTAAATACCATTTCTAGCACCAGAAAAGAGTAAGTTATTCTGTTCTAATGTAATAATAGCAAGATCCATTCCGTCTTTAATGTCTTTATCACCATATTTATTTAGCTCATTTTTTAATCGCTTATCTATAGTTTTGAGAATTAGATCTGGTCTAATCGTACCTTCTTTAATTATAATTTGATTGAAAAGGTTAGCGCAGAGTAAAGATATAAAGGCTCCTGGTACTCCATGCCCAGTACAGTCCGCCACGATTAAAAGTTTTTGTTCAGTAGTTTGATGGGTCCAAATAAAATCTCCACTTACCACATCTTTAGGTTTATGAAATACAAAAGAATTTGGAAAAATAGATGAGAGTTCTATTTCGTTTGGTAATAAACTAACTTGAATTTTTCGAGCATATTGTATACTTTTTTCAATGTTTTGAGATTTGTATTCTATAGCTTCTTTTTGTTTTTCGATTACTTTGTTTTTTAATGCTAAGCTTTTTGCTGCTTGTTTTTTGATTTTATATTGTCTAAAAATTGATAATGCTACAATTATTAGAAGTAATAGTCCAATTCCAGCAGTTATTAGTAAAATCTGCTGCTGCTTTTTTTCTATTTTTTGTTGAGAAATTTTAGCCTCTTTTGCAGCTACTTCTGCATTTTTTAGTCTTAAATCTTGATTTTGAGCGGCCAAAGTGTACTTTTTTACAAGTAATTCTCTTTCGTACTCATCCTTTTCGATTTTGTACTTAAGTTCTATTAACTGTTTTTCCTCGCTTAATGATTCAATTTCAGCTAAAGATAGTGCTTGTTTTTGTTCTATTTTTTCAATGTAATTTTCTTGTGCAGCTTGTTGATTAAGTTGGTGATTAGACTTAGTTTTCTGTTCAATAGATTGATTGTAATCTATTGTTTTAATCAACTCATCAATCTCTTTCTTTTCTTTTAAATCTGCTTTTTTACTTGCTTCTTTTAGTATTGTTTTAGCTTTTTTATAATCACCATAGTCTCCCAAATAGGCTCCATACAAATACATTACTTTTGCAACTTGCTCTTTGGCGTTCGTTTTTTTGTAATTCTCTTTAGCTAATTTATACCATTT
>CALDTD010000273.1 GCA_937924345.1 uncultured Flavobacteriales bacterium
TTGACTTACAATTTAACATTAGAACAAAACACGACCAATAATGTATATTACCCAACAACTGGGAGTGTTTTAAAATTAGAAGGAGTAACAACAGCACCAACATCATTTTTAAAGAAAGATTTAGCGAATTTATCCGAACAAGATAAATATCGTTGGTTAGAATATTATCAGTTTGTGGCTTCTGCAAAGAAATATATTAGTTTAGGAAAACAAAAGAAAACAGTTTTAGCAGCAACTGCTGGTGCAGGATACCTTGCTCGTTATAATAGTCAACTAGATATTGTACCGTTCGAACGTTTTGAAATGGGCGGAACTGGAATTACTAATTTTAGTATAAATGCGAATCGAATTATTGGTTTACGAGGGTACGAAGCTGGGGCTTTATCAAACGAAGGTGGTGATCCTATAGTCGTAAAAACGAGTGTAGAGTTAAGGAGAAAATTATTGTCTTTTGAAAAATGGATGATGACAGGGCATTTGTTTTACGAAAACGGAAATACATTTTCTTTAGGAGAGCCCTTGGGATTAAATCATGCTAGCGGAATTGGCGCAAGGTTATTTATTCCAATGTTGGGTGTTGTAGGAGTAGATTGTGGATGGGGATTTAATCGTTCGGATTTTGATTGGAAAGAGCCAACTTTTCAATTTACAATTGGTTTAGATGTTGGCGATTTTTAATTTACTTTTGGTAAAAAACTTCTTTGCGTAAAATATACCTCATAATTGTTGCTTTAATTTTAGTCTTTTCGGCTTTATTATTCTATTTGGTTATTCCTTTTTATCAACTTCAGTTCGATGTTATTAAAGGGTATTATTTGACCGAAGGTAATCATCGTATTACTTTAAAAGTAACAGCAGTTTTATATGCTTTTTACCAAATAGTAATTATTTATAAAGCAAAAGGTAAAACGAAGATTGAATTACTACTGGATGGTATTCGAAATAAAGGATTTACAAAAGTAGATTGGAGAAATGTGAGGTATGCAATTGTCAAGTTGTTCTTTATCCCACTTATGCTACCTTCTGCAATTATCTATTTTAATTTATTTTTAGAATTGTTTCAAAAAGAAATCGTTTTTAAGGGATTTATATCCTTTTTTAATGGTTTTGTTTTTACGTTTATCATTTATCTAGTTTCCTTTGTTACACTTGCTTTTTATGCGTTTGGTTATTTGTTTGAATCAAATCGCTTGAACAGTACTGTAAAATCAGTAGATAATACTGTTTTAGGTTGGGGAGTTCTATTAATTTGTTATGTACCCTTTTTTGTAATTGCGACACAATACATTCCTTTTCCAACTCAAGATTATGCTTTTTTTGTGAATGAAGAAGTTACATTTTTTGTAAGACTTTTTCTTAGTTTAGTTATGCTTTTTAAAATGGTTGTAGTGATGCAATTAGGGGCAAAATGTTCTAATTTAACCAACAGAGGAATCGTCACTTCAGGAGCGTATAGGTATATTCGTCATCCACATTACTTAGCTAAAATGATTATTTGGTGGATTACTTTTTTACCATTTTTAATTTATAATTATTGGGCAATAGGGCCAATGTTTTTTTGGACAATTATTTATTTTTTAAGAGCATTAACAGAAGAAAAACATTTATCGAAAGATGAAGCTTATTTAAACTATAAAAAAGACGTTAAATGGATGTTTATTCCTAGGATTTTGTAAGTCAAGTCTCTATTCTTTTAATTACTTTTAGTTTCGATAAGCCCGAGAATCAAATTTATGCTAGAAACAATAATTATTATATTACTAAAGTATAAAAATGCATTAGCAATCGGAGTTGGATTGGCTTTAGTGCTAATGCTTTCGCTTACACGGATTCCCGAGATAGATGGAGGACTTTCTGGGTTCGATATAGAACATAGCGAAACGTTTAAAGCAGGGAAGAAAATAGGTGAGGTTTTTAATGTAAATGATTTTATTGAGATTAAAGTAGTACCATTAGATACGACAACTAAAGTTGTTTTTGAGTCGTTAGCTCAATTAGAAGATGAGTTGACAAATAAGTTTGAAGGAATTTCTGTTAACTCTTTGCACAAAGCAAAGAAGCTGTTTAAAACAGAAATTGCGAATGACTCGTCTATCGTTTCTACTATTAATCGTTCTGCAGAAATTCCAATAGTAGAAAAGTTAATTGGTAAGAAAAAGGAAGCTTTTTTAATGTTAATTCTGCTCGATTCTACTAATAATTTTGAGGTCAACGCTTTTGATTCAATTATTCAAAAAGAGTATGCAGGCATTAAACAGTTAGTAAGTGTTAGCCGTTTTCATGTAGAGTCGCAGATTGAGCGTACTTTAGTAAAGGAAGTTATACTTTTATTTGTAATCATACTGTCTTTATTTTCAATATTGATTTATTACATATTTAGAGACATAAAAGCATTGATATACATATTCTGTATTGTGTTTATATCCCTCATTCCTACTGTCTGTTTGTATACATTATTAGGGATTTCACTCAACCTTATTTCTTCATTAATAATCCCCGTTGTTTTAATTTTATCACTTGCAGATGCTGTGCATTTATTAACTGGGTTTTATCAATCTGAAATTAAGGATAAAACATTGCGAGTAAAACAAAGTATACGAACATATGTTACTCCTTCTTTTTTTACATCTCTAACTACAACGATTGCTTTTTTATCTTTCTTGTTTAACGATTCAGACAGTATGAAGGAGTTTGGGTTAATTATAGCACTTTCTGTTTGCTGTTCTTTTATATTTACTTATGCTATTTCTCCGTTTTTATTATTAAAAATAAATCCAAAAACATTAGCAAAACAACAATTAATTAGCCCATTACTTTTATTTTTAAGTAAACACAGAAAAAAGATTGCTTTTGCTCTTGTATTACTAGGTATAATTGCTTCTCCTTTGTTTACGCAATTACAATTTAATACAGATTTTGACTCGTTTATTCCCAAAAATTCGGAGGTAAGAAAATACAGAAACGAGCTTTTGAAGAGTTTTGATTCTCAGCTTTCACTTTCAATTTTATTAGAAAAGAAAAAAGGGTCTACAAAAGAAGTTGAAGCAGAAATTTCTAAATTAGTTACCGAGTTGAATCAATTACCAACCATCTCTAGAATTAAATCAATAAAAGATCAGTTAGATTTTAAAGAGAAATATGGTGTGCTAGGTAGTTTGATAAAATTTCCAAATAAAAGTAACCCGTATAGAAATGCAAAACGAACGGCTTACTTAGTAGAGTTACGTTATAAAGATATTGAACAAATTATACAGTCTACAGATAAAATAAAAGATATCTTAAAACCTTATGAAACTTATTTTGACGCTACGTTCTTTAGTACAGCTTTACTGGTAGATGAGGTAAATAAGAAAATTGCAAAGTCGCTTTTTGTGTCGTTGTTTTTCTCCTTCTTATTTATCTTTATTTGTATCTTTTTTCTAACAAAAAACTTAAAGCTAACCTTAATTTGTCTTTTTGTAAATATTATACCGCTTTCCTTTATTTCGCTAATATTTTATGTAGGTAATTTAGATTTAGATGTGTTAACAGCCATTACCTCTGTAGTTTGTTTAGGTATTGTCGTAGATGATACAATACATGTGGTTTATCAAAAGAAGGTAATAAAGTACGATAGTCAAGAGTTAGGTTTTAGTATTTTGTCAACGTCCTTAATTCTAATTTTAGGTTTTATGACGTTTACCATTAGTAGTTTTAGTCCTACACAAAGTTTTGGGGTAATTACTGCTGCAATTTTCTTTTTTACTGTACTTGCAGACTTAACGCTGCTGCCTTACTTAATTGATCGATTTGTAAAAGACTAGTAAAAGACTGTTTTATCGTTTAATCATTTCTAAAATTGCAGCTTTAATAGAAGGGAAACCTCTTTTCCATTCTTGTAAACTGATGTAAGACATGATTCCAAAAATGACAAATCCCCAAATGTACAATCCAATATTCAATGTTTCTAATCCTTTATAATTCGTGAAGAATCCCCACATAAACATACCTACTATTTTTATAAAAACAAAAATCCACATCCCTAAGTGTAAATTAGATTCGTATGGGGTACAACGGTCGGTATGAAAGTGAATTTCGTCTATAAATTCGTGTATAAAACGCACAATTAAAAAAGCAATGAAGAAAGGGAGAATTTCAATATCCCACCAATACATTAATACAAGAGAAAGTTCGACTAATACAGATGCCACTAATATATTTCTGTGTGTTTGTAATTCTTTGTCAGTAATATCTACTTCTACCAGTCTTTTATGAGTTGCTGCGTCAAAAGCCCATAGAATAGTAAAACCGGTAGCAGCGATTAAAATGATTACTGCCCAATATGTTGGTGAAATTTCTATTAACTTATCCATATCTTTCCAATAAGAAGCGTTATAAAAATGAGTAAGCAAGTCAGTAAATTTCCTGTTTGCAACCAAAACTTAGATTCGGGATTTTTATAAATACAAATCAAATTTACAAAACGCCAACTACAAACTAAAATTACCAAAAATATAAAGCTTCGAGAGGTTTGATAAAATGAAATGTATATTAAAGGAATTAGGTTGGTTACTCCAAGAAAGATAAGTGTAATAAATTTTCCAAAAACTACAGGAAAGCTATTTACTTTCTGAAGGGAGTCTCTTTTTTGATCAGGAATATCTCGTATCATACTACCAATAAATACCTGTAGTATGCTAAAAAACATTATGTAGTAAGTTAATACATTTTCAAACGATCCGCTTCCAATTGGTATTAGTAACCCCCATCCAATTCCAATAGCAATATTTTTTATTATAACAATGTTTTTTAACCGGTATTGCCAGTTTTTTATTTTAAACTGAAATGAATACAAAGCACCTAAAATCCCACTAAATGCTAAGTATTTAAATCGAAATGAATTTACTATAAGTGGTCCAAATACTATTAAAGATACAATCAAAAGCGAGCAAATGAGTATGAGTTTATTACTAAAGAAAATAGCTAAATTTGAAGCTATGCTTTTTTTTGACTCAATGGCGTCATTTAATTTATAAACCCAGAAAATACCTATAATTGTAAAAAGGCTTAAGTAAGTTGTTTCGTAGATTTCAATTTTATTGTTACTGATTATTCCAGAAAACAAAAGTGATAAAGCAGCGATGAAAAATAAAAAATAACGAAGATTAAAAGTTGTTATTTTGTGTGTGCAATTCATCATAAAAAGCAAAGCTAGTAGAATGTTTTTGAAATAAAAATTTACTTTTTTTTAATTCTTATTTATTTGTGTTGCATCAAGCTGTTTAATGTTTTGATTTTTATCGAGTTAAAGTTTTATGTTCTTACTTTTTAACTGTTTTATATTGGTTGGTTTAAGAAATTAGAAAGCTAAAAATATCGTTAACTTTGTATTGTGAAAGCTTTGGTATTGAAAAGATATGGTTTTAAACTAAGTAAGTGTATCGAATTTAGTGATGTACGATTAAAAGCATTACAAGACTATGATATACAAATAGATGTGTACGTTGCCGGGATAAACCCTGTAGATTATAAAATTGTATATGGTATGGCAACGGTTTTTAATCGACCTAAACTTCCTTTTCCTATTGGTTTTGACCTTTCTGGTGTCGTTTCCAAAATTGGTAAAAAAGTTACAGCTTTTAAAGTAGGAGACGAAGTATTTGCCAAAGTTCCTTGGCATCAGATGGGAACTGTTGCAGAGACTATAATTGTGGAAGAAAATTCAGTCGCTTTAAAGCCCAAAAATCAAACATTTATTGAAGCTGCTGCAATGCCATTAGTTGTTTGTACAGTTTATGATGGTTTTAAAGTTGCAGAAATAAAAGAAAAAACTAAGGTGTTAATTATTGGGGGTTCTGGAGGGACAGGAAGTTTCGCTGTTCAGTATGCAAAGTATTTAGGTGCGGAAGTTTTTGCTG
>CALDTD010000274.1 GCA_937924345.1 uncultured Flavobacteriales bacterium
AAAAATGGATATATTGATGATGTTCATGGTTGGAACTTTTTGGGGGGTAAAAATGGAAAAAATGCCAATGATGCTCAGTTAGAAGTAACACGTATTTACGCTCGTTTAGACAAAAAATATAATGGGAAAAAAGAATCTGAAATTGCTGGTGCAGACAAAGTAGAGTTTGCTCGCTACAAAGAAGTTAAAAGTGTGGTAGAAAAAGAGCGTGAGTCAGCTACTATGCAAATGAAGCAAATTGGTATGATGTCTCAGTCTATGGCTGCTTTAGACGAAAAGTTTACAGAGAAATTGGGTAAAGGTTACACTATAAAAGATTTAAAAAAGTTAGCTAAGAAAGATCCCGAAATGGCAAAAATGGCCGAAGGGATGATTCAGATGAAAGAGATGGGTTTAACTCCAGAGTATATGGAGCAAGGAATGAAACAATTTGAAAGCTCAGTTAATTACCATTACAATAAAGATTTTACAGAAGATAGAGATATAATTGGTGATAATCCTTCAGATTTTTCTGACAAAGCTTATGGTAATAATGATGTTGAAGGCCCAGATGCTATGCACGGTTCACACTGTTCGGGAATTATTGCTGCGGTTAGAAACAATGGAATTGGGAACAATGGAGTTGCAGACAATGTTCAAATTATGTCTATTAGAGCAGTTCCAAACGGTGATGAAAGAGATAAGGATATTGCTTTAGCAATTCGTTATGCTGTTGATAATGGAGCTCAAGTTGTAAACATGAGTTTTGGTAAAGGGTATTCAGAAAATGACGAAAAAGTTATCGAAGCTATTCGTTATGCAGAATCTAAAGATGTATTGTTAGTTCACGCAGCAGGTAATAGTAATCAAGATAACGATTTGGGAGGGAACTTCCCAACGCCAGTTTACCCTTCTATGAAAAAATCAGAACGATTTACAAACTGGTTAGAAGTTGGAGCTTCTACACGTTATAAAAAGAAGTTAGCAGCTTCGTTTTCTAACTATGGAGATGAAATGGTGGATGTTTTTGCACCAGGATTAGAAATTTATTCTACTGTACCTCAAAGCAAATATTTAAGTACACAAGGTACAAGTATGGCTGCACCTATGGTTGCTGGAGTTGCCGCATTATTAAAATCTTATTATCCTTCTTTAAAAATGATAGAAATTAAAGATATCATAAAAGAATCTGTAAAAGATGTAAGCGAAAAAGAAACACCATTGCCAGGTAATCCTGCCAAAGATGTAGCTTTTGGAACGTTATCACAAACAGGTGGTATTGTTAATGTTTATAATGCCGTTAAATTGGCAGAAGAAAAAACAAGCAAATAATCAAAAGATTTTATAAATCAATTTAGAAAGGACGATACTTATATCGTCCTTTTTCTATTTTTGCAATTTAAGTTTATACAAATGAAGGCGATTTTATTTTTACCAATTTTATTAATTCTTTTATCAATAAAAGGGCAGTACACCACTCCAAATACAGGTGTAGTATGGAATATGGACTCATTAGTGCAAAATTCTACTGCTGTTCAGTTTATTTCAGCAAATAATTATAGGGTAGTAGAGGATTTAACGATCTTAGCATCTGATTCACTCTACGCTTTAAATAATAATATACGTTTTGCGAATGGTGTTACTATAACAATCGCTGGTGGTGGTCTATTAATAGATGGTGGAATAAACTTCGGAGATTTAATAGCCGATGTTTCAGGGGAGTCTTACGAAGGCTTTAGATTGGAAGGTAATGCTCACGTAAGTTTAAATAGAGTTTCAATTATGAATTGCGGGGGGATAAAAGTTTTAACTCCAAACTTTTTATTTACCAATAGTAGTGCAATAGGCAATCCTACAGGTATAAATAGTAGTGCTTTTATAGAATTGTCTAGTGGCAAACCAGCTATTGATAACAATGTTTTTAAAGATAATGAAGTTTCTGCAGTTTCTTCTGCTGCAAATGCTACGGTTGCTCCAATGATTACAAATAATACTTTTGAAGGGAATGTAACCAGTAATACTAATCGTCCGCAAATTAACTTAAGTCCTTCAGGAACAGATACGACTTATATTATTAACAATATAATTACCGGTAACCGTGCACAAGAAATGGCTGGGGGAGTTGCTTTTTCTGCGCTAGCGGGAGGAGTTGGAAATGTGGTTATTAAAGATAACGAGATACAAGACAATCGCTACGGAATTGCAATATTAGGAAATGGATTAACCGCATTAATCGAAAATAACGAAATACTAAATAATGATTCACAAAACAATTCAAATTTAGGTGGAAGTGGAATTAATTTAAGCGGTAATAATACAAGTAGCGCAATTATCACTAAGAATACGATAAAAGGGAATTTATGGGGAATAACTGTTTTGAATAATTTTAGTGTAAACCTAGGCGATAGTCATATTGGTGGAAGTAATAGTGGTGAAAATGTTTTTTCAGAAAACGAAAACGGTGGAGAAACTTATGCTTTGTTTAATAATACTCCAAGTGCTATAAATGCAACGAATAATTGTTGGGAGCTGAATGAAGAATCAACTTTGTTAATTGCAGAGTCAGTAATTTCTCATCAAGAAGATGATAATACATTGGGAGAGGTTATTTTTGATCCTATTTTGTTTTGTAATTCGGTAACGGTAGAAGAGAAGGAAGAAAATTTAATTTCAATTTATCCAAACCCAGCAAGTTTTTATGTGAAAATTGGTAGTAAATCAAGTTTGTTAGAATCGATTACTTTAATGAATTTGCTTGGAGAGGTTATTATACCAAGTTTTAGAATAACAAGCAACGAAATAGAATTAGATGTTAGTATTTTAAATGCAGGAATATATGTGCTAATTATTAAAGAAAAAGGAAGAATTTTTAAACAACAACTAATTGTACAGTAAAACATAAGGTTTAAAATTGCCTTTTAAATTCATTTTACTAAATTTGATACACGTTGTAAGCTGAGAAATGCATTTCAACATAAAATTTAATTTAATTATCAAAATGACCGAAAAGATTTCGATTAAAGAAAAGTTGTCCGAATTAGTTAATGCCCCTTACTCAAAAGTAGCAGAGCAAGAGTTTAATGCTACTATCGCTACTTTTAATACTTTATTCAAAGAAGAAAAAGAACAAGAAGTAGAAATTGACGAAGAAAACAAAGAAGCTATTGCTCAGTTTGAAGAAAATAAGCAGCTTAATGCAACAATTCTTGGCTTAATCCAACAGTTTAAAAATAATAAAGTAGCTTTCGCTGACGCTTTAAAACAAGAGGAAGAAAAAAACGGGTTATTAAAAAAAGAAATCATTAATGATTTTAGAAAGTTAGTTGAAGACGAAGAAAACTTAGGAGCGCTTTTTGGGAAGGTTAAAGAAATAAGAGAAAAATGGAATAACGTTGGAAATGTACCTTCAAAAATATTTCAAAAATTACAAGCAGAGTATAGTAAACTAAATGAAGATTTTAGTTATAATGTAAATATTTACAAGGCTCTACAAGATAACGATTTAAAGAAAAACTATTCGTTAAAGAATCAAGTTATTCATCAGGTCAAAGAATTACAAACTAACGATAAAGTAAAAGAGTTAGAGAAGCAAGTTAGAATTTTACAAAATAAGTGGGATGAAATTGGGCCAACTTACAAAGAGCATTGGGAAAAGCTAAAAGAAGAGTATTGGTCAAATATCCAAGCTATATACGATAAGATAAAAGCCCATTACGAAAGCCAAAAAGAAGCACAGTTCGAAAACTTAGCTAAAAAGAAAGCGCTAATTGAAGAATTAAAAGAGACTGCAGTTCAACAATTCGAAAAACATTCAGACTGGGATAAAGCAACAAAAGCAATTATTGCTATTCAAAACGAGTGGAAGAAAGTTGGTTACGTGCCTAAAGAAGAAAATGAATCTACTTGGAATACATTTAGAGAAATTAGTAATAATTTCTTTGATCGTAAGTCTGAATTTTACAAAGGTAGAAATGATCAGTTTTCTGGTAATGCAAAATTAAAGCAAGATTTAATTAATAAAGTTGATGCGTTAAAGGAATCTAAAGAATGGAGAACAACAGCAGAAACGATTAAGAAACTGCAAAACGAATGGAAGAAGATTGGACATGCTGGGCGTGTAAATGAGCAAAAACTATGGACTGCTTTTAGAGCTAAATGCGATGCTTTTTTTGATGCAAGAACAAAGCATTTTGAAGCACAGGATGAAGCTAATACAGGCAACTTAAAATTAAAAGAAGAGTTAATTGCTAAGATTGAAGCGTTTAAACCATTAGAAGATGTTAAAGAAACACTGAATCAATTAAAGAATTTCTCAAAAGAGTTTTTAGCAATTGGAAATGTGCCTTTTAAAGAAAAAGATAGAGTTTACAAAGCTTACAAGACTGCATTAGACAACCTTTATGATGGGTTAAAGTTAGATAAAGTAGAAAAAGAAAAAGCTCTATTTGAAGCTAAAATCGAAACATTAAAGTCTAGTATAAACCCTGTCAAAACAATACAGATTGAGAAAGAAAAGATTAGAAAACGTATAACCGAATTAACAAAAGAGATTACCAATTACGAGAATAATCTTGGTTTCTTTTCTGCTTCAAAAGGAAGCGAATCTTTATTTAAAGGAGTAAAAGATAAGATTGATGGCGGTAAAGCTAATATTGAAAAATTAAAGCGACAACTAAAACAATTTTCAAAAATTGAGATTGAGAAAGAGTAGATAATTAGTATATCTATTTACATTTTTGTTAATTAACGCTAACTGTTAATTACTCCTTTTGGGATAGACAATATATTTTTAAATAATGCTTATATTTAGCATTCAAAAAACAAAAACAAATGAATAATTTCGACGCAAACGAATTTAGAAAATACGCAATAAAACATAGAGGAATTTCAAGTATGGTAATGGATGATTATATGTCAGCCATTAGTAATACACCAGTTGGTATGACGCCAAACATTATAGAAGAACGCCAGATGAATGTTGCTGTAATGGATGTTTTCTCACGTTTAATGAGAGATAGAATTATCTTTTTAGGAACAGGAATTGATGATTATGTAGCAAATATCATAACAGCTCAACTATTATTTTTAGAGTCTACTGATGCAAAAAAAGATATTCAAATTTATATTAATTCTCCAGGAGGTTCAGTTTATGCTGGTTTAGGTATTTACGATACGATGCAATATATCGGGCCAGATGTAGCTACAATCTGTACAGGAATGGCAGCATCTATGGGGGCCGTATTGTTGTGTGCTGGAGCAGAAGGAAAAAGAACTGGGTTAAAGCACTCTCGTGTAATGATTCATCAGCCATTAGGTGGAGCGCAAGGACAAGCTTCTGATATTGAAATTACAGCTAGAGAAATTCAAAAACTAAAGAAAGAATTATATACAATTATTTCTGATCATTCAGGTAAACCGTATGACGATGTTTGGAAAGATTCTGATAGGGATTATTGGATGACTTCTACTGAAGCAAAAGAGTATGGAATGATTGATGAAGTATTAAGTCGTAAGCCAAAAGCTTAGGCAAATTATAAAGATTTTTAAAAATTAAAACCGTCTTAGCAATAAGGCGGTTTTTTGTGCAGTAGTAATTAGGTATTGATTAATGTTTAATAGCTTATAGTTATTTTCAAATCAAAATAAAAATAGTAAAGTAGTATGAAAGAGGGCGATGTAAGATGTTCGTTTTGTGGTAAGTCTAAAGATGACGAAGGTGTTCAGTTATTAATCTCTGGAATTACCGCGCATATTTGTAATAACTGTGCAATTCAAGCAGAGAGTATTGTAAAAGAAGATGATTCACTTCGAAGAAAAGAGGGAGCTAGCCAAACATTAACTTTACTCAAGCCTAAAGAAATATTAACTCATTTAGAACAATACATTATTGGTCAAGATGAAGCGAAAAAAGTACTTGCAGTTGCTGTTTACAATCACTACAAGAGATTGAATCAAGAAATAGACGAAGACGAAATAGAGATTGAAAAATCTAATGTTATTTTAGTAGGGGAGACTGGGACAGGAAAAACGTTACTAGCAAAGACTATTGCAAAGTTGTTGAATGTTCCGTTTACAATTGCTGATGCTACCGTGCTTACAGAAGCGGGTTATGTAGGAGAAGATGTAGAAAGTATTTTATCTAAATTATTACAGTCTGCAGATTATGATGTTGCCGCAGCAGAACGTGGTATTGTATTTATTGATGAAATTGATAAAGTAGCGCGTAAAAGCGATAATCCTTCTATAACGAGAGATGTTTCTGGAGAAGGTGTACAACAAGCAATGCTAAAGTTATTAGAAGGTTCGGTTGTAAATGTTCCACCACAAGGTGGAAGAAAGCATCCTGATCAAAAAATGGTAAAGAT
>CALDTD010000275.1 GCA_937924345.1 uncultured Flavobacteriales bacterium
TTCTAATAAAATTGACTTTTTATTCTCAAATGATTCATCATAAATTGATATTAGTAACTTTTTAAAAGCTTTATACATGAACTTTTTGTTTCTTGAGCCACCAAATTGATCTGGAAAACCATCTGTAAAAAGAAAGAAATTATCACCCTCATTTAAAAGAATGCTATGTTGTTTATATGGAGCTATTTTATCATAGACTCCAATTGGCATTTTATCCCCTTTAACTTCATATAAATAAGTTTCGTTAAGTTCTATATTTGGTTCAGTTAAACTCTTATTTATAGTCTTTTTTGACTCTTTGCTCACTATCCATAATGGATTATTTGCCCCTGAAAAAGTTAAAACATTAGTTTTTTGATTTAAAATACCAACCACAATATCCATCCCATCTTTTAATGTCTCTCCTTTATCATTAGTTAATGTTAGGGTAACTAATCTTCTTAGTTCATTCAAAATAGCACTTGGCTCAGCAATATTTTTTGAATTATGAATTTCATTTAATAAAATTGTTCCAATCATTGAAATAAAAGCACCAGGAACTCCATGTCCTGTGCAATCAGCAACTATAAAAAACTGTAAATCATTCTTTTTCTCTAACCAAAAGAAATCTCCAGAAACTTGATCTTTGGGAAGGTATAAAACAAAACTTTTAGGATTTATTTTTTTTATATCAAAAGATGGAAGAACAGAATTTTGTAAATTCTTTGCATAATTAATTGAATCCTTAATTTCTTTATGCTGCTCTTCAATTAAGTCTTTTTGAGACTTGGTAATTTTCTGTTGCTTTAAAATATGTTTTTTTTGCTGTTCTACTCGTTCTTTTTGTTTAATGATTAACTTTTGTTGTGCTCTTGTAATTTTTAATCTTCTGTAAATTATTGCCAAAGAAATACATACTAAAGCTAATATAATAGTTACGCTATTAAATAAAAGTGTTTGTTGTTCCCTTTTACTTTTTTCAATAGCCACCTCTTTGGCATTATTAGCATCTTTTAT
The DNA here is from genome assembly GCA_937924345.1 of uncultured Flavobacteriales bacterium. GTDB lineage: Bacteria > Bacteroidota > Bacteroidia > Flavobacteriales_D > Parvicellaceae > S010-51. The sequence goes on from CALDTD010000275.1 coordinate 997, forward strand.
TCTTTGTTCTTGAACATATTGAATACTATCTGCAATTGACTTAATATTATATTCACTCTTATACTTTGAGTTAAATACTTTTCTTAGATTCTCATCATTACTAACACTATCTTTTAACTTAACATATGAATGATAATATTCTAATGCTTCTTTATACTTCCTTTGTTTTTGCAAAACTGAATAAAGTGTCAAATAAGAATCCCTTATTAATTCAATGTAACCATGTTTTCTTGCTAATTCTAAACCAGTTAAAGTAAACTTCTTGGATTTTTTTAGATCTTTCAGATTATAATACGAATCCCCCAATTCAACAATAGTCCGTATATAAGTATACATATTGCTTTTTCCTTTGCCAATAGACAAACTTTTATTAAAATAAAATATTGCACTGTCTTGAATCTCTTCTTTCGAATATAAAGTCCCCATTTGTGAATACACCTCAGCTAAATCTTTACCACTTTCAAGATCTAAATAAGCTAGTTCTGCCTTTCTATTAAAAAAAAATGCTTTTTCAGAATTGTTTATATCAGAATAGCAAACGCCTATATTATAAGAAGCTTTTGCAATATAACTTTTATCTCCAATTTCATTACTAACTTTTAAAGACCTTATCATAAAATCTAGTGTTTTATCAAACTCATCTAAGTCTCTATAAACACTGGCCAAATTAATCAAAGACAATCTTTGAGAATGCAAATCACTAATTTTCATACTTATTTCAAGTGATTCATTTAAACTTTGTAAACATTCAGTAATATTACCTTGCTTTCTATAAACAGAACCTAAATTACTTAAAACTCTTGCCTTCCCTTTAAAGTCTTTAGCTTGATTGCAAAGAGTTAAATTAGCTTTATAAACATTAAGCGCTTTAATCTCTTCCCCTAAAACTCGATAAAAAAAAGCGATATCATTCTTACAACTAATTATATTTATGGTATCCTTCAACAATTCGAATACGTTAATACTCTTTTCAACAAAAAGTATCGCTTTTTCCCTTTCTCCTAAATAGTAATTTACAGCCCCAATAGCTTTATAATTTAAAGCTTCATATTTATACAAACCTTCATCCTTTTTGGCTCTTTTCAGCTTATTAATAAATCCCTCTATAAACTGAGTATAACCCAACATTACTTGAGGGGTGGGAAATTGCTCCAAATTCTTTAAAAGAATTCCTATCTTGACAGTATCATCAGTTACTTCATGAAATTCTTTTAAGCAACTATCTAAGATTTCTTTTTGAGATTCTGAAAACTGACTTAAATTTAAGGAGTCTATTAAATAAAATTCTTTATTAGCAAAGTCTTGTGAAGTAGCATTATTAAAACTTAAATAACATAATAATAAAATTACAATTTTAAATCGTTCCATCTTAAAGGTAAATCTACATATTAAAACTCTACTTTTTTTTAGTTTTGTCAACTAAATCAAAAAATCGTATTTTTGATACGATTATAATACAATCTATAATCATTATAAATATGGAAATCTTAGAAAAAGATATAATTGCTGCGCTTTCTAAAGTTGCTGACCCTGATAAAAACCAAGATATTGTGTCTTTAGGCTCTGTAAGCGATTTAAAAATTGAAGGTGCAACCGTTTCATTTAAAGTAAATATTAATAATGCAGCAATGCACGCAAAAAAGCGCATGATTGAAGCATGCGAATTTGCAATTAATAGAACTGTATCTGGAGATATTAAGGTAAACTGTGAAATAACAGTTAATAAAAAAGTTGATAATCCAGACG
>CALDTD010000276.1 GCA_937924345.1 uncultured Flavobacteriales bacterium
AGGCTTTTTTATGAGTTTGAAAATCAATTACTCTACTGTAACTGATTTTGCTAAATTTCTAGGCTGGTCTACATTACATTCACGCATAACAGCTGTATGGTAACTCAGTAATTGTAAAGGTATAGTTGCTAATAGTGGTACTAGCATATCATCAGTCTTTGGTATTTCAATAACATGATCTGCAATTTCTTTTACAACCTTATCTCCTTTTGTTACTATTGCAATTACTTTTCCTTTTCTAGCCTTAACTTCTTGAATATTGCTTACCACTTTTTCATAACTAGCATCTTGTGTCGCAATTACAAAAACAGGCATTTCTTCATCAATTAAAGCAATAGGCCCATGTTTCATTTCTGCTGCTGGGTAACCCTCTGCATGTATGTATGAAATTTCTTTTAGTTTTAAAGCTCCTTCCAACGCTACTGGGAAGTTTATTCCTCTTCCTAAAAACAATGCATTAGGAGCATCTTTATAAATCTCAGCAACACCTTTTATATAGTCATCAGATTTTAAAACCTCTTCCACTTTACCTGGAATAGCGTCTAATTCTAACATAATACGACTAAAACGTTTTGGATCTATTTCTCCATTGTTCTTTCCAAACAATAAAGAAATTAATGTTAATACTGTTACCTGAGCCGTGAATGCTTTGGTAGAAGCTACTCCAATTTCTGGACCAGCATGTGTATATGCACCGCAGTCTGTAGCTCTTGCAATAGTACTATTTACTACGTTACAAATACCAATAATTGTAGCACCTTTAGACTTTGCTAGTTCTATTGCTGCAAGTGTATCTGCTGTTTCTCCTGATTGAGAAATAGCGATTACAACATCACTTTCATCTATAATTGGATTTCTATACCTAAACTCTGAAGCATATTCAACCTCAACAGGTATTCTAGAAAGTTCTTCTAACAAATATTCACCTACTATACCCGCATGCCAAGAAGTTCCGCAAGCTATAATGATTAAACGTTTTGCTGCAAATATTTTTTCCTGATAAGCTTCAATACCCCCTAAAGAAATTAGGTTTTGATTTAACATTAAACGCCCACGCATACAATCTTTTATCGAACGTGGTTGCTCATAAATCTCTTTGAGCATAAAATGATCGTATCCGCCTTTTTCTAAGGTTTCAATTTTCATTTCCAGCTCATGTATATAAGGTGTCTTCTCTTGATTTTGAATTGTTTTTAATGTCAATCCAGAATCTAAACTTAATTTTGCTATTTCACCATCTTCAAGATAAATAACATTCTTAGTATATTCTATAATTGGAGTGGCATCGGAACCAACAAAATACTCATCCTCTCCTACACCTATAACTAATGGACTACTTTTTTTAGCAGCAATAATCTCTTTAGGGTTATCATGTGAAATAACGACAATTGCATATGCACCAATTACTTCGTGCAATGCTTGCCTGGTCCCTTCAAAAACATCACAACCTTGTTTCTCTATAACATCTTCAATTAAGTGCATTAACACCTCTGTATCTGTTTCACTTTTAAAAATATGACCACGAGAGATTAACTCTTCTTTTAAAACGGCATAGTTTTCAATAATTCCATTGTGTACTAAAGCAAACTTACCATTACCCGACGAGTGAGGGTGTGCATTTATATCGTTTGGCTTTCCGTGAGTTGCCCATCTTGTATGCCCTATTCCAACACCTCCAGAAGTGTCTTTATCTTTGGCAAACTTCTCTAATTCAACAACCTTCCCTTGCTTTTTGTAGATATTTAGTTCGTTACCATTATTTACAGCAATTCCAGAACTATCATACCCTCTATATTCTAGTCTTTTTAATCCTTTTAATACGATTGGAAAAGCTTCTCTTTCTCCAATATACGCAACAATTCCACACATGGTTTAATACTTTGTAAATGTTATTTTTAAGCTTGGCTTATCTTTTAAAGTGGTTTCTTTACCATTAAATACTACTCTATTTGCAGTGATTCCACTTTGGCTATTTAAAATCGTTAGTGGCGAATTTTTAATATCTCCAGCCAAAACCTTATTCAAATGTCTAGTAACATTAAATACATATCTATTTTCGTCAAAATCGTAACGCCCACCTAAACCATCTGAAAAATCTTCAATAAAGACATCTTTTCCACTTTCATCCTCTCTGGTTAAAAACAACTGTGTTGATGGTAAGTATTTATCTAAAACATAGTACTGTGCAGGTAAAATCAGTTCAGCTTTATTTACAACAACATTTCCATTTTTAATATAATCTTTTAGGTATGGAAAAGCTACTTTACCATTTACACCTCCCATTGTTTGTGCAAAGAACTGAGTTTGACCTAATGTTGAATCTGCTAAAACATCTCCTACATAAAAATTATCATTATTAATTAATACTCGGTGGTAACGTGCTGATTGAGAATTAAAGTTTAAATCATAAGCGATTGTATCTTTAACTACTGTATCTCTGTAGAAAATAGTAATTTTAGAATATTCATCTAATAAATCAGTATAGATTATACCTCCCTCGTTAGTTATTTGTTGAGGCGTATTTGTTTTTATTAAAAGTCCTTTAAACCAATCAGTAAATTGACCAGTTGCATCATTCCCATCTAACACCCCTGTTCCAGATTGATTAATAATTTTCCATCCAAAAGTATTAACATCTAGAGGAATTCCAATAATAGCTTCATCAACTAACTCTCCTTCAACTGTTCCAATAGAAAAAGGTTGTGGCGTTATTGTTCCTGCACCCGAAACGACTAAATTTCCAATAGTAGAATCTAAAGTTGTAGAAGAATAATAATCAGAATCAACATCCATACTGTTCGCCAATTGATATACCTCAAAATTTTGTGGTTGTGTATTCCCGTAGAAATCACTTATTTTTAAATAAAGTATTACAGAGTCTACGACTAAGTCATCTAAATTTCCACTAGCAGGTGTAAAATTTACGGCAGCAGATATTCTTAACTGAGCAAAAATTGCTGCTTGTATTTTTCCAAAAAAGGGATCAACGTAAGAACCGATTAGATTATCTCCCGAAAGTTCGTCCGTACGAATACTATCACCTTTTTCTACATAAGTAATTAACTTGCTTGTATCAGAGACAAGTAAATTCAACTCATCACCTTGAGGTTGTATTGCCAACCCTAAATCGTTTTCTTTTTTCTTGCAGCTAGCAAAAAGTAGAATTAATACCAATAAAGAATAATAGGTAGCGGCTTTAATTTGCCAATATTTCATCATTTGCAAGTATGTTATTATAAAAATCTTGATGTGCTGTAACCAATGTTTCTTCGTTTTGATAGTCTAAAACTGGTTTACCAGACTCTTTTATATAACTACTTAAAGATTCGTTTATTGTTTCACTTCCAACAGCAATTGCATCTGCCCAAGTCATTCCTAATATATTTAGGTTATCTATAGAAGGATTTGCAAGAATATTAACATCCTCTTCAGCAAAATTATCGAACTTCAGCTTATCTACAAGTCGCTTATCCATCCACTTATCATCTTCTTGATCATAAGCTGAATAAACAATCTTTATATTTTCAAAATGAGGATCGTTAGCGTACATCTTCTTTAAATAAAGCGGCATAAATCCAGCCATCCAACCATGACAGTGCACAATATCTGGAGTCCAACCTAATTTTTTAACTGTTTCAATGACACCTTTACAAAAGAACATTGCTCTCTCGTCATTATCATCGTGGAAGTTACCATCCATGTCGTTAACAGTAGTTTTTCTTTTAAAATACTCTTCGTTATCAATAAAATAAACTTGCATTTTCGCTTTAGGAATAGAAGCTACTTTTATAATTAAAGGATGATCTGCATCATCAATAACCAAGTTCATTCCCGACAAACGAATTACTTCATGTAATTGATGTCTTCTTTCGTTAACAACACCAAAACGAGGCATAAATACTCTAATTTCCTTATCTTCTTCTTGTACTCCTTGAGATAATCTTCTTACAACTGAAGAAACTCCTTCTTCAGGTAAAAATGGAAAAATTTCTTGTGTAATGTATAATACTCGTTTTTTTGACATAAAGGTCACAATTTTGGTTAAAGGTTACAAAAATATAAAAAAAATATCAATACTTACAACTATTAATATAGATTTGTTACGCTTTTAGAAATTACAAACCTTTTTTTATTGTTTTTAACGAAGCATTTTTATCGTTTATCTTAACGAACTATTTGATATAAAAAGTAAAGCAAAATAGCTAATAATAACTTTTAGTAAATGATTATATTTAAAACTCAAAAGGAATTAAAAACCCATTTAGAAGCCTTAAATAAAACGATTGGTTTTGTTCCTACTATGGGAGCTTTACATTTGGGGCATATTTCCCTAGTTCAACAAGCTAAAAAGGAATCGGAAATAGTGGTTTGCAGCATTTTTGTAAACCCTACACAATTTAACGAGATAAATGATTTTGAAAACTACCCTGTTACGCACAAACAAGATATTGAACTTTTAAAAAACAACGCCTGTGACATCCTTTATTTACCAGAAAGCGTAAAAGATGTGTATCTCTATGAAAAGAAAATCAACATTGACTTAGGTACAATTGCGACTGTCATGGAAGGTGCAAATCGACCAGGGCATTTTGATGGTGTTGTACAAGTTGTGAGTGTTTTATTTGAAATTGTTAATCCACATAAGGCTTTCTTTGGACTAAAAGACTTTCAGCAGTATTGTATTATAAAAAAAATGGTTCAAGAACTAGAGCTTAACATCGAAGTAATTGGCTGCCCAATAGTTAGAGAAGAAACAGGTCTAGCAATGAGCTCAAGAAACGCCCTATTAAGCGAAGCAGAAAGAAAACGTGCTTTAGTTATTATAGAAACATTACAGTTTTTACAAAAAAACACCAAACCAGGTAACAACTCAAAACTAATTGATAATTGCTGTTTAAAGCTGAATAAATCTTCTAGGTTAGAATATTTAACAATTGCAGATTTAGAAACATTACAACCCACGATTTTCCTAGAAAAAAACAAAGAATACCGAGCTTTTATAGTAACTCGTTTAGGGAATGTTCGCTTAATCGATAATATTGAGATTTTTGCCTAAATTTGCATTGCTATGAATATTCAAATCTTCAAATCAAAAATTCACCGTGTTTCTGTGACAGAAGCAGATCTTAATTACATAGGCAGTATAACTATTGATGAAACGTTAATTGAAGCAGCAAACCTAATTGAGGGAGAAAAAGTCCAAATCGTTAACGTAAACAACGGAGAGCGAATAGAAACCTACGTAATAAAAGGAAAACGCGATTCAGGTGTAATTTGTTTAAATGGACCAGCAGCTAGACGCGTTGCCGTTGGAGATATTGTAATTATTATTGGTTATGCTTATATGGATTTTGAGGAAGCAAAAACCTTTAAACCATCAATTGTTTTTCCTAACCCAGAAACCAATAGAATTGAAAAATAAGCGTTTCTTATTTCTATGAAAGACGCTATAATTAAAGTTTTAAAAATTTCCATACCATTACTAATTGGTATATACCTAATGTGGTATTTTTGGGACGCCATGTCCGAAAAAGATAAAGAAAGCTTTTTTAAAGCCATAAATGAAGCGAACTACTTTTGGTTTTTGCTTTCAATTTTCTTTAGTTTCTTCAGTCATTTAAGCCGTGCTATTAGATGGCGATATATACTAGAACCTATTGGTTACAAGACCAAATTAATAAACCGCTACAATGCATTAATGATTGGCTACATCATGAACCTTCTAATTCCTAGAGCGGGAGAAGCTTCAAGATCGGGAGTACTTTACAAAACAGAAGGCGTTCCGTTTACCAAATCGTTTGGAACAATAATAGCTGAGCGTATTTTTGATCTAATTATGTTAGGAATAGTAGTTTTACTGGCGCTACTCTTTAGTTATGATGACTTAATGGAGTTAATTGCACAAAACCAAAAACTACAAGCTGAAAAACAGGATGGAAGCGCGAACTTTATAATATATGGAGTTACTTTGTTTAGCCTTTTAATTATTACGTCTTTAGTGGTTTGGAAATTTGTCCCAAAAATAAAAAACAAGTTAGTTTCTATTTTTAAAGATATAATCGCGGGCGTGTTTTCTATTTTTAAATCCGAACACCCTTGGAGGTTCGTTGGTCACACACTACTTATATGGACAATCTATGTTGGTTTTTTTGGTGTTTGTTTTTTCAGCTTAGAATCAACACAAGCAGTTCCTTTTGGCGGAATATTAATAGGCTTTATAGCAGGCACATTAGGAATAATGTTTACAAACGGAGGAATGGGTGCCTACCCAATGTTAGTCGGGATTGTAATCACATATTATCTTGGTAACACACTTGGCCCTGACGAAGCAAAAGGTGTAGGAAATGCCTTGGGAATGATGATATGGTCTACCCAAACCATTATGATGATTTTACTAGGTTTAGTTTCTTTGTTTTTGGTGCAGAGAGGTAAGAAAAAAGTATAAATATGAAACTAATAAAGTTCAATACTATAATTTGTACTATAATTTTTGGTTACTTTAACTATTTAGCTCAAAGTAATGACTCTATAAAAGCTTCGTTCTATTTTGATAATGATATTGACGTATTATCTGAAACAGAGCAATATAGTTTGAGCACATTTATCTCGAACATTAAATATCAAGATATTGCATCTGTAAGATTAGAAGCTCATGCTGACTCTAATCATAACATTAAGTACAATGATTTTCTTTCTAAAAGAAGATTAAACTATGTAAATAAAAAAATCAGACCTTACCTGGGGAAAATCAAGCCTGGTTTAGATTTTTTTGGAGAAAGAAAACAGGTCGATTTAAGCCAACCTTTTTCTGCTAACAGAAGAGTCGATATCACTATTTACTTTAAAGAGCTAAAAAACATAAAAACTTTTTATAGTGACTATAAAAAAAAGCCTGAAATATTTACTATTCAGCCAACAAATGACACTTTACTAATTACCAAGTCTGGAGTTAGTTTAAGAATTAAAAAGAACTCTTTCAAGTCTGACAATAGTAATCCAATTGAAATCAGAATAACAAGGTATAATTCTAAAAGTGATATTGTTTTAAACAACTTAAATACTGTAACAACAGAAAATGAAATACTAGAAAGTGCAACTATGATAAATATAGAAGCTTTTCAAGGCGGAGAGAAACTAAGTGATGTTCTAAACAAAGAAATAAGGGCCAAAATAAAAGTCGATACTATTAAACCTGGAATGAAGTTAATTACAGGTAATTTTAATGAAGATAGCGTACATAAATGGACATGGGGACAAGAAGATGATACAATTAGTAAACCTATTAATAGATCTTTCTTTTGGAAATGCATACATTGTATGAGAGGATGTGCAGGAGGTCCAACCTTTACGCATTCTCGAGACTCCATATACACTACAAAATATATTAATGAAAGTAAGTTTCATTATTTTACTTGCACAGACGACGTTTTTGTAAATCAAAGCATTGAAAACAAAAGAATGACTATTTGGAAACGTATTTTTTGGCGTAAGAAAAGGAAGCTAAAGGAAAGAGAGAATCACTAGCCATATATTGAATATTTAAAGAATATTCAATATAGATATGTTGTAGATTCTATTCATAATGGTTCAATTAGCGCTCAAAAGACTTACTTTAATAGTTCTTACAAAAATAATATTCCAGAATCGTTTAAAATTAATCAGGAAGACTCTATTTATCAAATCACAACATTTGACTTAAGTACCTATAACGATTCTTTACAGAGGTGTTATGATAATTGTCCTCCTAAAAATCTATTTAGATATTTAAACCCAAGTCCTGATTTTATAAATCGATTTATAAAGGATACAGCATTATACACTAGTTATTCAGACTTCGATAGGTTAGCAAGAGCAAAGGTATTACTTAATATAACCAACGAAGAAATTTTATTGATGGATACAAGTCAGTTACAAAAAACTATATTAAATCTAGAAGCATTAGAAACTAAATTAATAAAAGATGTAATTAATAAAACAAAAAGTATAGAAGATGCTGATAAACTTTACTCTGATTTTAATGAATTATTTCACTTAAAAACCAAAGAACTTTTTTTAAATGGAGATATTACAATGACAGAATATACTTCAGCTTCCGAAGAAAACACTGTTGAAGATTTGATAAACTATGAATTTAGTTTAACAGAACTAGGCTTATTAAACATAGATGCTTTTGCAGATTTTGGTGGAGAAAAAAGATATGACCTTAAGGTTAAGTTTAAAACAAGGTGTAATGACTATAAATTAGTATTTAAAGGTTTTAGAGGAGTTATTCCTGGTGAGATTGTAGATGGAAAAAAGAATACAGTTGTATTTAGAAACGTTCCTGAAGATCAAGGGGTATATATTGTTGGTATTAATTATTTGAATGACAAAGAGTTTCCGGTTCAGTTTTCTAAGAAGTATTTTAAAACAAGCGCAAACAAAGACTTGGTTCATTTAAAATTTGGAAATCAGATTACCTTTAAACAATTACAAAAAGAATTAGAGTTTTTAGACAAATTAGTTCCTGCCCTCGAAGACTAAAACAAACTCACCTTGGGGTCATTTGATAAGAAAAGTAAGTCACAAAGACATTAGGAAAACTTACGACATGAGAGTATTTGGTCAATGGCGCATAAAACAAGGTAGTCAATGGAAAATAGGATATTCTTTATTCCTTAAAGGGATTGATAGAATTTAACTTGCTGATAAACTCGTTAAGTTGATGAGGATTATTAGGACTCATAACTCCAATACAGTTGATCGGTTGGCATCTGAAATACTTAGATCATAAATCATTTTTTCCTGATACAAGAACAAGTTATTAGAATATTTCAGATTATAGGAAACTCACAATAGTAATGTTATAAAAACTATTTTAAAACGAACACCTTTAGGAATTTATCACAAAATTTAAGGTAAGTATTTTGGTAAAAACTATTTAATCGACTTGCTTTAGGTTTTGTTAAAATGTATTAGGTAACTTTAAGGGTAGTCATTTTTATATTAAATTGCAGTGATGAAAACATATATTTTAATACTTACTGCAACATTTATATCTTCTTTAATCTTTTCTCAAAAAATTAAAGACTCTACCCAACTAAAAATAATTGGAGGTAACACTGTTAATATTGGAGACTACCCTTGGATGGCATCTTTAGTTACAGACGTAGGAATTCAAGGCTGTGGAGCTTCTCTTATTGCTCCTCAGTGGGTATTAACTGCTGGACATTGTTTTGTTGACAATCCTAATGCCCCTCAAAACATTAAAGTAATATTAAACTCATTAACTACTAATGAAAATGCTCTAGAACCCTTTTCTGAATTAATAGACATTGATACCTTTTTCATTCACCATAACTTTACACTAGATCTAAACTTAGGCTCAATTAATGGGCCAGATATTGCATTAATTAGACTAACCGACCCATCGACTGTGCCTCCAGTGCAACTAGCTGATTTTTCAGACTCAGCACTTTTCAACCACCATTTAGACGCTAAAATATTAGGATGGGGAATAACTAATTCCGGCGGAATGCATTCAGATAGCCTCTTATTAGCCAATAGCTTCTTTATTGGCAATAATCAATGTGAAAACTTTTATGCATCTGCTCAACAAGGCAACCCTTATTCTTCTAATCCGAATGGTGTTATTTGTGCTGGTTATTATGCTGGGGTTACCCCTGTTGGCTCTGCTTCTGGAGATAGTGGTGGCCCTCTATTTTTCGAAGAGAACGGAATAGACAAAATTGTAGGAATAGTTTCTGGAGGAAATTCAGATATTACTCTAGAAGATTACCCTGGTGTATTTACAAAAGTCCCTGTTTACAGGAATTGGATAGATAGCATTATGAATACTTATGAAGACTTTTCTAATATTTCAGACAATAAAAATTCTTACACCCCGCATTTTTACAGGAAGAATCAATCGGTAAAAATTGACTATTTAAACGTTAATGATACTTATCTAATAGAGGTTTACTCTACTTCTGGAAAATTAATTGAAAGAGTCGAAATTAAAGGAGCTACTTCCGCAGGAGTAAACACTTTTCTATATCAAGATGGACTATATATATTCAATATATTTAACCTTAGAACCTTAGAAAAGGTCCAACAAAAGATATTTATTAATTAAGCGTTAGAACACCTCATTCTATCCCTGCAACAACTATTACAAACTCCCCTTTGGGAGCTTTGTGTTCAAAGTGTTTTTTTACCTCTACCAATGTTCCTCTTACGGTTTCTTCGTAAAGTTTAGAAATTTCTCTAGAAACTGAACATTTTCGGTCTTCACCAAATACTTCGGAAAAAGATTGTAATGCTTTAATTACACGATAAGGGGATTCGTAAAAAACCATTGTCTTTGTTTCTTCTGCTAATGCTTGTATACGCTTTTGACGTCCTTTTTTATGCGGTAAAAAGCCTTCGAAAACAAATCGATCGCAAGGCAAACCAGAATTGACCAATGCGGGAACAAAAGCTGTAGCACCAGGTAATGTTTCCACTTCAATATTGTTCTCAACACAAGCTCTTACTAATAAAAATCCTGGATCGGAAATAGCAGGAGTTCCAGCGTCTGAGACTAGGCAAAATGTAACATCAGAAGTAGAAAGCTCAACAACTAACTCCTCTACAATTTTATGTTCATTATGTAAATGATAAGAACGTTTGGGAGTATCTATCTCTAAATGTTTTAATAGCTTACCAGATGTTCGAGTATCCTCTGCTAAAACAAGCTCACATTCTTTTAATGCTTTAATGGCTCTAAATGTAATATCTTCTAAATTCCCAACCGGAGTTGGAACAATAATCAGTTTTCCCATACCAATTCAAAATTACGTAAAATATAGATTGGCAGTCTACAAATTTATATTTCTAAAAAATCATTACATTTAAAATATGATTTTAGAACAGTATATAGTTAGCACTAAAAAAAAATTAACAATAATTTAAGTTTTGGCACTATTATTGGAGAATATGAACGAAATTAAAATAAGCACATCATGAAAAATTTACTACTATTTACCAGTTTATTACTTATATTTTTTTCGTGTAAAAAGACAGAAGGTGAAGTTTCTATTACTTATCAAAGAGCAGATGCTGTTTATGGAGATTTAGATGCATTACGCGCTTTACCGCTTGTTACAACTCAACAATCACTAGAGAATCCTGGTAAAGTTTATGTCGGAGAAAATTATTTTTTAGTAGGAGAAGAAGGAAAAGGAATTCATATTTTTGACAATGCAAACATGACCAATCCAATTCGCCTTTCTTTTATTCAAATTCCTTATAACAAAGAGTTCTATGTAAAAGATAATATGCTATATGCCGAGACTTTATATGACTTTATTAAAATAGACATCTCCGATGTTTACAGTCCTCAATTAATAAGTAGAGCTTTAAATGTATTTGGAACACCTTATGTAAATGATAAAGGAGACGCCTTATTAAGTTTTAACTACACTACTGCCACTGATGTTTTTAAACTAAATAGTCCAGAAGCTAATGAAATCAAAAGAAAAGGAGAGTTACATTTAGACTACTTAGACAATGTTATACCAGAATCCAATATTCCGTCATCATTCTCGACAACGGCAAGTGGGGCTGGCTCTATTAGCAGGATTGCTGTTGACTATAACCATATTTATATTTTAGGAGGTAACTCCTTACATATTTTAAGCAATTCTGGAAACTCTATTTCTAGTGCTGGAGAAATAAATCTTGCCGACGGTATGGAAACTATTTATGCAAAAAATAATAGGCTATACATTGGCTCA
>CALDTD010000277.1 GCA_937924345.1 uncultured Flavobacteriales bacterium
GACTATAAACAATCTATAGAAATTGAAAATCTAAGTCTTGAAATTAGGAAAAATCAAAAAAGAACAGACGCGAGTGTTACTTGTTATATTTCTCTTGGAAAGTCTTACTTAGCGATAGGAAAATTTGACCAAGCTATTTCAAATGCTCAAACTGCCCTTAAACTTTCATTAGAAAATAAAACTCAGAAAAAAACCTTAAACTGTCACCAATTATTATCTAAGATATATAAGTCGATTGGTGATTTAGAAAAAGCATTTGTACACCTAGAAAAATATGTTTCCATTAATGAACGCTTGACTTTTGAGCAACAAAAACTGAAAAACCAAATTAAAAACAAACTACTTTTAAATCAAAAAGATTTGTTTGAAGAAACTTTAAGTGAGCTTTCTTCAAGTGTAAAATATGCAGAGAGAATACAGCTGGCAATGCTACAACCCACAAAAAAATTAAGTAAATTTTTACCTCAATCATTCATCCTATTTAAACCTCATAGTATCGTAAGTGGTGAATTTTAGTGGTTTGATAAAGTAGACGATAAAATAATTATTGTATCGGGAGATTGCACAGTACATGGAGTGCCTGCTGGAATGCTTACCATGAAAGGCCATGGGTTACTGACACGAATAATTTCAGAATCTAAAATAACAGCACCCGATCAAATTTTAAATCTATTGGCCAAAAAACTTCACTATGACCTAGACTTTGAAAACTCTAAAATTGAGGATGGAATGGATATGGGGGTCTGTATGATAAATAAAAAAGAAAATACAATTTCTTTTTCAGGTGCAAGACATCCATTATTAATTATAGATAAAGGAAAACACAGTGTTATTAAAGGTGATAGAAAAAGTATTGGGGGAAAAATAAATGACTTGCCTTTTACTTGTAATAAAATTTCTATTTCAAAAACCGCAAACTACTTTATGTATTCTGATGGTTATATTGATCAATTTGGTGGTAAAAATGATAAAAAATTTAAATCAGTAAATTTTATTAAATTGTTGGAATCTTCATATGGAAAAGGAGCACAAAATCACCTTGAAAATCTAGAAGAAAACTTTATGAATTGGCGAGGTCAACAGAACAGAAAGCTTTCTCCACAAACAGACGACGTTTTAGTAATAGGATTTTCCGTTTAATTAACTAATCTAATTTTATGTGGACTTGTTTTAGGTATTCGATCAATAATATTTCTAGCCTCTAAATCTAGTTTTACCGAAACTACATACCAGCCTACTTTTCCTTCAAAAGTTGAAGACAAATCAACAATTGCTTTAGCGGACAAATCTTGATATGTCATTTCATTTACTGCTTTTAACTGTAAGCAAATGTACTCTTTAATTAAATCATACTTCTCTTTCGAGATATTAACACCATTTTTACCTGCTGGGTGTAATGTTAATATTTTTTCATTTGTTGACATGACAACTATTATTTAAGCTTATTTTTCAGTTGTTTAACACGAATTAATGCGTTCTTTTTTGATGTATAATGCTCTTTATTCAAAAGTATCCAACCCTTATTAGATGCGTTTAGTTTTATTAACTCTTTATCTACATCATCGGTAAAACCAACTTTTGTTTGTCTTTTATTTTTATTGGAAAATACGTAAACCAAAGGCATTAAAGTATCTCTTTAATTATTCTTTCTATAGAATATCCTTCGGCTTCTGCCATATAATTTCTAACTAAACGATGTCTCAAAATTGGAATAGCTACTGCTTGTACATCTTCAATATCAGGAGAGTATTTTCCATTAATTGCTGCATGACATTTAGCAGCCAAAATTAAGTTTTGAGAAGCTCTAGGTCCAGCTCCCCAAGAAACAAATTTCTTAACTAATTCTGGTGCGGTTTCGTCTGTTGCTCTTGTCTTTACACTTAATTTAACAGCGTACTCCAAAACATTTTTTGGAACTGGAATTCTACGAATTAAATCTTGAAAATAGATAATCTCTTCTGCGTTTAGAATAGAATTAAGTTTTACAGCGCTATTTGAAGTTGTATTTTCTACAATTTGCAATTCCTCTTCATAAGTTGGATAATCTACCCAAACATTAAACATAAAACGATCTAACTGTGCTTCTGGTAATGGGTATGTTCCTTCCTGTTCAATTGGGTTTTGTGTAGCAAGTACAAAGAAGGGCTTATCCAATTCGAAACGTTGACCAGCAGTAGTCACCGATTTTTCTTGCATTGCTTCTAATAAAGCTGCTTGCGTTTTTGGTGGCGTTCTATTAATCTCATCCGCTAAGATAATATTAGCAAACAAAGGTCCTTTAATAAATTTAAAATTCTTAGTCTCATCCAATATTTCTGAACCAATTATATCTGAAGGCATTAAATCTGGAGTAAACTGTATACGATTAAAATTCAACCCTAAGGCATCAGAAATTGTATTGACTAATAAGGTTTTTGCTAGACCAGGAACACCAACCAATAAACAATGTCCTTTACTAAAAATAGTAATCAAAACTTCTTTAATTACCGCTTCTTGACCAACGATTACTTTTCCAATTTCTTGGTTTAAAACATTATATTTTTGAACGAAGGCATCTAAACCTTCTACATCTGAATTGTACATTTCTATTTCTATTTTTTAGCGCTCTTTCGAGGCAGCAATATCATCTTTATTTGGCAAGTATGTATAAAACCCAAAACCTACAGAAAAGTATTGAGAGGCATTACCTCCTGAATTTACATCTATACCAGGTAACTTGGCAACTTCCAAGTTATTCTCTGAAAAAGGAGCTCTAACAACATTGTAGTTTACTGTTAACCCAAATGCTAACAGGTCTGATGGTGTTTGTAGGTAAAGACCTATTTTAGGCTCAAAATTAAGTCCGTTCTGTTTATAATTAAACATATTAATATTATAAGTTCCAGAAGTATTAAGCGTATTGTACCCTACTTTAAATTCTGTTTCGATAAAAAATTGTTTATTTTGTTGAAATATGTAACTTACACTAGCAAAGGGATTTAAAGCAATCATCTTACCCGTTACTTTATCTGATGGAAAAGCGTTTACATCAATATCCCAATATGCATATTTAAACCCAGCACCAAAAGATAAATTATTTAACAAACGATAACTATATGATAAATCCATATCTGTAACACCATTTAAAATATTACGAAATGCTTTTTTTGAAAGTGGCGTTGGTAATTTAAAATCTCCTCGAATAACAGAAT
>CALDTD010000278.1 GCA_937924345.1 uncultured Flavobacteriales bacterium
GCAATGTTTATTTTAAAATATTTTAACTTTTTTTAACTCGTTTAATAAACCGTTGTTTACTTGAGCGGCGACAAAGATACACCACATTTTATTTATAACTACTACTCTTTTGCAATTATTTTTGAAAAACTTTTTAAATATCTAACAACAAACTGGTTTATAGATAATTAGAAACAATGTTTTTTTTCTAATCAATCTGAGTTTTTATAACAAAATCTAATTAACCCTATTACTTAACCAGAAAATTAATCCTGTTAGGATGAAATAAATATTCAATAAAAACTAAATTCAGCTCCTCTATATATAATAAAGAAAAATATAACCAGTAAGTTTTAGCGTTACAGATGAAAATAATTCACTGGACTCCTTTTTTAAACTGAAAAACTACTTAGGGTAATTAATAACAACTGTAAACTTAAAACATTACACTCAAAAAGAGTAAGTGCGGATAGCCCGACCAATAGGAAAAACACAAATAAGAAAATTGAGGTCTAAAAAAATGAAGAGCAGTATTTAAGTTTCAAACCCTTAAAACAATATAGGAAAGTGAAATCAGATCTAACACAAAAGAATATAAAATAATAAGACTCCTTAAACACACAAAAGAAAGGAAATACTAAAACAAATAAAGATTATAGTGATTTAATTAAGCCTGACAACACAAAAGACAACAGCTTACACTTTAGAAGTGATTACAAAATTGATAACTGTAATAGAAAAGGAACAAAAAAGGCTTTACATTTCTGTAAAGCCTTGATTTCACTAGGTGGGCCCTGAAGGGCTCGAACCTTCGACCCCCTGATTATGAGTCAGGTGCTCTAACCAGCTGAGCTAAGGGCCCAAACAAAACATAAATTTTGTTTAGAGTGTGCAATTTTACATATTTGTATTCAAATACACAATTCTTTTACGATGAATATTTCAAAAAAAATTAAAAATATTATTTTCGATCTTGGCGGAGTAATCTTAAACATTGATTACCAGCTAACATCAAAAGCTTTTAAAGCATCAGGAATATCAAACTTTGACGAAATATATTCCCAAGCAAGACAAAATAATGTTTTTAATGATTTTGAAACAGGCGAAATTTCAACAAATGAATTTAGAAGCTATCTAAAAAGTTTTAACTCAAAACTTACAGACAAGGAAATAGATTTCGCTTGGAATAGTATGCTATTAGATTTACCAGCAAAAAGAATAACATTTTTAAAAGAACTTAAAGAAAATTATAGAATTTTTCTATTGAGTAACACTAACGAAATTCATGTAAAGGCATTTACTAAATATATTGATAAAGAATTTGGACAAGGGCTATTCGAAAATTTATTTGAAAACCACTACTACTCCAATGAAATTGGACATAGAAAACCTAACAAAAGTGCTTTTGACTACGTATTAGCTAAAAATGGACTGCAAGCAAATGAAACATTATTTATAGATGACTCTAAACAACATGTTGAGGGAGCTAAGAAAGCTAAAATTAACGCTGCATTGCTAAATAAAGACAAAGAAATATCTACACTCTTTCTTGACAAATCTCTATAAGGACTCCATTTGTAGATTTAGGATGCAAGAAAGCTATTCGTTTATTATCAGCACCATCTTTAGGAGTTTTATTGATTAGCTTAAAGCCTTCACTTTCCAACCTTAAAATTTCAGCTTCTATATCTTCTACTTCAAATGCAATATGATGAATTCCCTCCCCTTTCTTCTCGAGAAACTTAGCAATTGGACTATCAGCATTTGTTGCTGCCAACAATTCAACTTTAGTTTCCCCTGTTTTAAAAAATAAAGTTTCTACACCTTCCGAAACTACTTCTTCTGATTTATAAGGCTTAGTATTTAAAAGAGCGCTAAACAAATCTTTAGACGCATTAAGATCTTTAACAGCGATACCAATATGCTCAATGTTTTTCATATTATTTAAAATTTAAGTCAAAAAAAAGTCCTTTAACGCATTTGCTAAAGGACTTGAAACTTTATCTGTTTTAATAATTATTTCTTATTCCAAACAACTCCTGTTTGAGCATCAAAATTAACATAATATAATCCTTTATTTAAGTTTTCTACATTAGGATTCTTACCAAAACCTTTCTTAACTAAGTTTCCATAAGTATCATAAACTTCAAAAAGTGTCTCACCAGTGAAATCTAATTTTTTACTCTTTGCACTTACCAAGTCAACTTTACTTGTGTTACTTTGGTATGTAGCTTTAGGAGACATTCTCTTTTTACCAGTATAGTCAACCTGAATAACTCTAAACTTATTTTCTCCAGAAGTTGGTGTTATCTTAAACTCATATTTATTTTCAGAAGCTTCTCCGTTACCTTCTACCTCTCCGATCTTAACATAACGATTCCATCTGTATTGTTCTACTTGATAGGTTAACTTACCTTGCTCTCCAGTAGTTACCCATTTAAGAATTTGCTTGTCATCTACTTTTATACTCTTAGTTTCAAATGTGCTTTTTGGTCTTAAAACTTCAGGATTTAACACCTTTGGTTGACAGTCTGTTTTATGAAATATCTTTACAGTTACTGGATCCCCAACTTTCAATCCTTGAGTAGTAAAATCTACAATGAAAGCACTTGATTCAACTTGGTCGGTAGTTACATTTTCATTTATCGTTACTTTGTAAGCACAAAAACCAACTCCTGAACTTCCGTAGGGGTTTTGAACATACAGATCAACACCTTGATAATGACCTTCTAGTATTATCACGCCTTTGTCTTGTGCAAAAGACATCAATGTGATAAACAATAACCCAACTAGTAATAATTTATTCATTTTTTTCGTTGTTAGTGTACTCTTAACAAGTTTTAGTGTTAAAGAATTCACAATATTAGCACGATTTTTAATAAAATCAAAATTTAATTGACTTTTTTAACAATTTGAGTAAATAGCTTATAAAGCCTTGATTTCATTACAAAAAAAGGGGTTAAACTAGTTTCTTATCAATTAAATATGTTGCAATTTGAACTGCATTTGTTGCAGCTCCTTTTCGAAGATTATCTGCTACAACCCACAAATTTAAAGCATTTTCAGTTGAAGAATCCCTTCTAACTCGCCCCACAAAAACATCATCTTTATCTTTTGCATACAATGGCATAGGATAAAGATTAATATCTGTATTATCTTGTAACTTTACTCCTGAAGTGGTAGCTATTTCCTTTCGGATTGTTGATAACTCGAATGGTTTTCTTAACTTAACGTTAATCGCTTCTGAATGCCCACCTTCTACAGGCACTCTAACCACAGTAGCTGTTACTCTAATAGACTGATCATTAAATATTTTTCTAGTCTCATCTATCAATTTCTGTTCTTCGGTAGTAGAACCATCTTCTAAAAAGTCTCCACCGTGAGGCAAACAGTTTTTATCTATAGGATAAGGATAAACCATTGCCCCTTTCTTTCCGTTTCTCTCATTATCTAATTGCTCAACTGCTTTTACTCCTGTTCCAGACACAGATTGATACGTTGATATAACCAAGCGATCTATTCCGTAGTTCGTTTGTAGAGACGATAATGCTAAAACCATCTGAATTGTAGAACAATTTGGGTTGGCTATTATTTTATCATTCTTCGTTAGGGTATCAGCGTTTATTTCTGGAACAATCAATTTTTTATCACTATCCATTCTCCAAGCAGAAGAATTATCGATAACCGTTGTTCCTACCTCAGCAAATTTAGGAGCCCATTCTTTAGATAAACTACCACCAGCAGAAAAAATAGCAATATTAGGCTTCTCTAATAGCGCATCTTCAATACTAATAATTGATAATTTTTGTCCATTCCAATTGACCGACTTACCCACACTTTTAGCGGAGGCTACTAACAGCAACTCATCTATTTGTAATTGGTGTTCTTTAATTACTTCCAGCATTACATTGCCGACCATACCTGTTGCTCCAACTATTGCTAACTTCATTTACTCTTCTTTTTTTTGCAAATATAAAATAAACTAAATCTAATAAAGTAATGTTTACAACAACAATAAATTTTATAATTAGATTTGTAGCAATGTCTTTTTTTAAAACTATAAATAACAATATTTACATTTGGAAAAACGATGATACCGTAGATTCGCTTTTAGGCCTGATTAACGAAAAGGAAAAACACCAAAAAGTAATTAGTAAATACAAGTCTGAAGAACGCAAAAAACAGTATTTAACAACTCGACTTTTAGTGCAACAAAACATTGGTAGTTTTGAAATTAAAAAAGGAAATAACTTTAAACCATTTATCAATAACAAAGGTATAGAAGTGTCTTTTACACATAATAAAGAATATACGGCTTTGATTACAAATGATAAACCTTGTGGGATTGATATTCAGAAACTAACAGAAAAAGTCTTAAAAGTTAAACATAAGTTCATTAATAAAAATGACTTTTGTTATCACAGCAATGATATTGAAACACTTTCAAAAGCTTGGTCTTGCAAAGAAGCTGCATTTAAAAAATTTGGAGAACATGAGATCTTTCTAAAATCCAACATAGACATTGTTAAACATATAAACAGCGAGTATTATCAAGTGAGAGTTCACTATGACCAGGAAGAACATCTTATAGAATTAGCCTACAAAACACTTGGGGACAATTATTTATTCTACACCATAAACTAAAAAAAATATGACACCAATTCTAAAAGAGATTAATGGGAAAATAGAAAATGGTAAGAAGCTACTGGGCGTATTAATTGACCCAGACAATTTAAAATCTATTGAAGAGCTAGAACATTTAATAGTTAAAATTAGTACTAATACACCCAACTATATATTTGTTGGAGGAAGTTTAATTAATAATGATTTATTTAAATCTGTAATTAAGGTATTAAAAAGCAATTTATCTATCCCTGTCATTATTTTTCCTGGTAATAACAATCAGATATGTAAAGATGCAGACGGAATTTTGTTACTTTCTCTAATTTCTGGGCGTAATCCAGATCTTTTAATAGGTCAACACGTTTCTTCTGCTTTTGAATTGCAAAAAAGTGGATTAGAAATATTACCAACAGGTTATACACTTGTAGATTGCGGAAAATCCACTTCTGTTCAATACATGAGTAATACATCTCCTATTCCCTATTCTAAAAACGGAATTGCAGCAGCTACAGTTTTGGCAGGAGAGCAACTCGGTCTTTCTTTATTTTATTTAGATGGTGGGTCTGGAGCAGAAAAACCAATCTCAAAAAAAATGATTACCTCGGTAAAAAAAACAATATCTTCGCCACTTATTGTTGGAGGTGGATTACGAACTAAAGAAGATATAGAAAACGCCTGGGAAGCAGGAGCTGATTTGGTAATTATAGGTACTGCATTTGAAAAAGACCCAAACTTTTTAAGTTCACTAAAGCAGTACTGACAATAATACATAAGCGTAATAGAAATAGCTGACAGAATGACTTTACACGGGCTATGGCAGAAAAATTGATTAATAAGAGATTACATAAATTCATATCGAAAATGAGTAATAAAGATACAAAACAAGAGGTTGAAGAGCAAGACATAAATAAAGAAGTCACAGCAGAAGAGCAAGCAGAAGCGACTGTTGAAGATGAGGTTTCTGAAGTCGAAAAATTAGAAGAAGAGAAAAAAGAGCTTAACGATAAATTCTTAAGACTTTTTTCTGACTTTGATAATTTTAGAAAACGAACAGCTAAAGAAAAATTAGAAGCAACTAAAACAGCTGGTTCAGGAGTAATTAAAGATTTATTGACTGTAGTTGATGATTTTGATAGAGCTATTGAAAACAATAAAAGTGCTGAGGATATTGAAGCAATTAAAGAAGGTTTTGGTTTAATTCACAATAAATTTTCAAGTATTTTAAAAGCAAAAGGGCTTAAAGAGGTAGAGGCAAAAGGAGAAGTTTTTGACGTAGATAAACATGAGGCTATTACTCAAATTCCTGCACCAACCGAAGACTTAAAAGGAAAAGTGGTTGATGTTATAGAAAAAGGGTATGCCTTAAACGATACTATTATCCGTTTCCCTAAAGTAATTGTAGGACAATAATATTTAATTTAAAGTATTTCCGTTGAGTTATTAGTTAGAGAAACTAAAAAGTCAACTTTTATGTAAAACAAGTTTTTACAAGCAATCATAAACATGAGCAAAAGAGATTATTACGAAGTATTAGGAGTTAGTAAAGGAGCTTCTGACAGCGAAATAAAAAAAGCCTACAGAAAAATGGCAATTAAATTTCATCCTGATAAAAACCCGGATGATGCAGCTGCAGAGGCTAAATTTAAAGAAGCAGCAGAAGCCTACGAAATCTTAAGCGACAATCAAAAGCGTCAACAATACGATCAATTTGGACACTCTATGGGTGGCGGAGGATTCGGCGGTGGCGGTTTCAGTGGCGGAGGAATGAATATGGACGACATATTCTCTCAGTTTGGGGACATCTTTGGTGGCGGTGGATTTGGTGGCGGTGGTCGCCAAAGAAGAGGACCGAGACGAAGAAAAGGCTCTAACCTTCGTGTAAAAATAAAACTAACGCTGGAAGACATTGTAAACGGTGTAGAAAAGAAAATTAAAGTCAACAAACAAGTTGCTGCAGAAGGTGTAGAATTTAGCTCCTGTTCTGCTTGTGGTGGCTCTGGCCAAGTGACTAGAGTTACCAATACTATTTTAGGGGCAATGCAAACCGCTTCAACCTGCCCAACATGCCAAGGTGCTGGACAAACTGTTTCTAAAAGACCAAATGGAGTTGATGCTAGTGGTTTAGAACGAAAAGAAGTAGTTATTCCTATCGAAATACCAGCTGGTGTGGAAGAAGGGATGCAATTAA
The DNA here is from genome assembly GCA_937924345.1 of uncultured Flavobacteriales bacterium. Classification (GTDB taxonomy): domain Bacteria; phylum Bacteroidota; class Bacteroidia; order Flavobacteriales_D; family Parvicellaceae; genus S010-51. Next base: position 6,791 of record CALDTD010000278.1, read on the forward strand.
ATGTACAAGGAAAAGGTAATGACGCTCCTGGTGGAGGAATACCTGGTGACTTAATCGTAGTAATCGAAGAAGTAGAGCACGAAAAACTAAGACGAAATGGTAATGATGTTCATTATGATTTGCACTTAAGCTTTATTGACGCTGCACTAGGAAAAGAAATTGAGGTTCCTTTGGTTGAAGGAAAAGCAAAAATTAAGGTAAACCCTGGTACCCAAAGTGGTAAAATATTAAGACTTAGAGGTAAAGGTATTCCAGAGTTAAATGGATATGGTAAGGGTGACCAATTAATCAATATTCAATTATGGACACCTCAAAACTTAACGAAGGATGAGAAAAAACAATTAGAAAAGTTAAGAGAAAACGAAAATTTTCAACCCAACTTAAATAAGGCTAAGAGTTTCTTTGATCGTGTAAAAGAACATTTTACATAATGAAAGTTCTTATTTCCTTATCTCTTTTTGTGGTTATTACGTTTTCTTGTAGCAGAAATGGAAATACGAATAGTGCGTCTATTATTTGTAACTGCTATGACGAAATCCACAGTGCAAGTGTTCAATTAGATAATGAAAAGTCTATTGAAGCTAAAGTAAACGCGTGTAATACTATGCTCTCTGATCAACTTTCTTCTTTTGGTGAAGATGAAGATAAGAAAGCTGACTTTTTAACTGACTTTAGAGCTTGTCAAGAAAACTAAATAAAACTTAAATGAAGATAGCTATTGGGAGTGATCACGCTGGTTTTGAATTAAAAGAGATCCTAATTACTCATTTAAATAAAAAGGGATTTAACATTGAAGATTTTGGATGCTATTCAAAAGAAAGTATAGATTACCCTGATGCTGCCCACCCTGTATGTGAAGCAATAGAGAATAAATTAGCTGATTTAGGCTTGCTAATTTGTGGAAGTGGAAATGGCATAACGATTACAGCAAATAAACACCAAAAAATTAGAGCAGCACTAAGTTGGACCCCCGAAATAGCAGCTTTAGCAAGACAACATAATGATGCCAACATTTTATCATTACCCGCACGTTTTATTACTCAAGAAGATGCTGTAAAAATTACCGATGCATTTTTTGATGCAGAGTTTGAAGGCGGAAGACATCAAAGGAGAGTAGATAAAATCCCTTTATAATTAAAGAAATAAAAGTCACAAAAAAAGCCGATTTCAAATGAAATCGGCTTTTTTACTTTACTAAAAGTAATTTACTTTTTCAATAAATCTCTAATTTCTCCTAACAAAACTTCTTCTTTAGAAGGTGCAGGCGGAGCTGCTGGAGCTTCCTCTTCTTTTTTCTTTGTTTTGTTGTATGCTTTTACAATCATGAACAATACAAAACCAACAATAATTAAATTAATGATTGTATCAATCCAAGCTCCATACATAATTGCATTTTCTGGAACTGCTTTGGTTACAATTGTATCACCATCTTTAACCTCAACTACAGCTTCAGAAAGCACTAACTTCATGTCAGCAAAACTTCCTCCACCAGTAAACATACCGATGATTGGCATCATAATCATACTAACAAAACCTTTAACTACTGCACTTACTGCTCCAGCTAAGATTACTGCGATTGCTAAATCTACAACGTTCCCCGTCATGATAAAGCTCTTAAACTCTTTTAACATATTTTTTGTTTTTAATTTACGGATGCGAATGTAGCAGTTTTTTTTAAAAGCAAAAGTTATTTTTTTATTAAATAAATAATTGTTTTTCTTCTATTTGACTAAAGTAAAAATTCCCTTTACAGAAGAACCATCGTAATTATCAATATTAACTTCTCCTATTACTTCTAAATCTTTAATCACTTCCTTTACAACAGGCTTCTCTTCTGATTCTTTTACTTCCGTATTTTTTTCTTGATTTTCTGCGCAAGAGCTAACTATAAATAGTGGAAAGGCTAAACATAAGACTAGTTTTTTCATATATATTGTATTTATCGTGTTTAAAACACCCTCAATTGTTGAGGGGGAATATTTTGATACAATAGTATATGAAATTCATATTTTTTTGTCATCCTTTAGGATGATTCATACATAGAAACATTAATTTTATTGGTTTTTATTAAAAAACTGACATCAATTTAATAACCGCACTTTTTTCTAACCTTGGTTAAAGTAGCCGTAGCAATCTCCTTTGCTTTTTTTGCGCCAATTTCTAATGCTTTATCAATTTCCTGTTGATTATTCATAAAGAAATCATAACGCTCCCTTTCCACTTCAAAACGCGTAAGTATAGCATTTAACAAATCTTTTTTGGCATGCCCCCAACCATAACCACCTGCTTCTAATTGAGATTTCATGTTAGCAGCCTCTTCTTTTGTAGCAATTAATTTATATAACTGATAAACAGTTGCACTTTCAGCATTCTTAGGGGCTTCTAAAGGTGTGTCGTCAGTGATTATTTTTTTGTTAATGACTTTTTTTAATTGATTCTTAGGTAAAAAGATGTTTATGAAGTTATCTCTAGACTTACTCATTTTTTCTCCATCGGTTCCGATAATCAATTGTGTTTCTGTATTTACTTTTGCTTCTGGCAAAACAAATGTTTCTCCCATTTGATGATTAAATCGGCTAGCAACATCTCTTGTAATCTCTAAATGTTGTAATTGGTCTTTACCAACTGGCACAACCTCAGCGTCGTACAACAAAATATCTGCAGCCATTAACATCGGGTAAGTAAACAACCCCGCATTTACATCCTCCAACCTATCTGCTTTATCTTTAAAAGAATGTGCTAATGTTAAGCGTTGATATGGAAAATAACAGTTTAAATACCAAGTTAACTCTGTTACCTCAGGAATACCTGACTGACGATAAAATATTGTTTGTTCAGGGTTTAACCCCAGTGCCAACCAAGCTGCAGCAGTAGAATAGGTATTTTCTTTTAATGTTTTACCGTCTTTTATCTGCGTAAGGGTATGTAAATCTGCTATAAACAAAAGAGATTCAGTATCTGATTGTTTAGACAACTCAATTGCAGGTAAAATTGCACCTAATATATTTCCTAAGTGTGGTGTTCCAGTACTTTGTATTCCTGTTAAAACTCTTGGCATTATTACTTTTTATTTGCTACAAAAATAAGGATTATGTTGGAGTAAAATTTATTTAACTTTGTTTAAGTATTAAATGATGTGTTGTTTAATGCTTAAAGTAACTTATATGAAATGACGTTTATAGGACAATACTATAGATTAAAAGCTAAACTTTTATACAGGAACTTTGAGTTAGGTATGCTTTTTTGGATAATACCTTTACTAACAATATTTCTCGTAATTTTTGGCTTGATAAATTATTGTGAATTTATTCACTCAATAGAAACTCATTTATTATTAATAAACTCTGCCTTCCTTTTATTGATACAACAGAAAAGAAATGATGTTCACTTTTTAAAAAGCACACTTACTAAGGCTCAAGTACAAACAATATTTATTTTAGATAATTTCAGCATTTCATTACCCTTTATTATTCTAGCAATAGGCGCAAAAATTTACTTACATATAGGCATTGTAATTATAATTTTATGGATTTCATTATTTCCTATTTCAAAGTTGCGAAAAATTGCTCCTATGTCACTATTTAAAAAATGGAATATAGAATGGAATAGTTCATTTAGAATTTATGGACTAGCACCTTTAGCTACAATTGGGTTATATGTTTATTCATTTTTTCTTCCTACAACCGCTTACTTAAACATTTTTCTTTTTGGGATATGTATTCTGTCTCTTTCTATATTTCAAAATACAGAAGAAAATTTAAGCTTTATTCGAATTTTCAACTGCAGCACTAAACAGTTTATTTACAAAAAATTAACGGTACATTTAACGCCTTTATTGTTCGTGAGTTTACTAACTATTGTACCTATATTGATTACAGAAAGCAACTATTTTTTAATTATTTTAACAATCTTGTTCCAAGTGCTTTTATTTAACATAAATACGATACTTGGAAAGTATGCTAACTATGAAAATAAAGCAGCAAAGTTGGTTACTTTTGTCGTAAAATTAACGTTTAGCATCATTCCTTTTTTACTGCCTCTCAATTTAATTTTAGCGGCTTTTCTATATAAAAAAGCAATAACATCTTTAAATACCTATCTACATGTTGATAATTAAAAACTTATCTAAAAAATTTGGAAATAACATTCTATTTAAAGATGTAAATTTAGAGCTTAATGCAGGAAGCATAATAGCTGTAATAGGAAAGAATGGAGCGGGAAAAACAACTTTTTTCAATACCATAACTAAGATTGACTCAAATTACAAAGGGTGTTTATTATATAAAAACAAGGAATATAAAAAAATTAATGAACTGGGATATATTTCAGCAGAACAATACTTCTATCCTAAAATAACAGGCGAAGAATATTTAAATTTTTTTTTGTTTTCTAGAAATCTAAAAGATGATGGCGTTATAAACAAATGGAATAAATTATTTCAACTCCCGCTTAAAAATTATGTAGAAGAGTATTCTACCGGAATGAAGAAAAAAATATC
>CALDTD010000279.1 GCA_937924345.1 uncultured Flavobacteriales bacterium
TTTTGGGATGTGAATAATGGAATTGCTAGAAGAAGTTGGGCTAGAAACGATGAAGCTATTTTTGCAATAAAAAGAGAAATGGAACGTACCCCAAATCTTAAAGTAACCTTACCAAATATTGTTGATGAATATTTATTGAAGTAATATGATATCTATTGATGAATCCTATGAACTTTTTCTTTTAACACTTAGTAGGTTAGATTATAAGAACTTGTTATTAAACGATGAAGATTTGCAATTTGAAATCTTTGAAGAATTTGATTCAGAGTATCACTCATTTTTTCATGAATGGACTGTAAATAGATTAATTGAAGGAGGTTTAATTTCTCATGAAGTTGGTAAGAAAGTATTATATTTACGGGGACTATTAAAATCGACTATAGATATCAAGAACACGACAGAAATGTACAGGAATGACCAGAGTTGGGAATTGATAAGAAAAGAAGCAAATGAGATTTTAAGTATTTTATAACTAAATTAGAATATGAAATTATTTGTGTTATTGTTCGCATCAGTTCTTTCAGGTTTCTTTTTGATGCCCGATAAAATTTCGGAAGGAAAATTTTCGGAAAAATCTTCATTAACAGAAGTTTTGTTAAGATTAGGAGATAAGAAACCGCTTCATTATACCAACGAAAAAGATTCTGTTTTAATTCAGCAGGGCTATGAGATTATTACAAAAGGAAGAACTGTAAACCCTCAAGGAAAGAAATCAAGTTTACAATCAAAATACTTTACTTGTGTTGATTGTCATAATGTAATGATAGAAGATCCAGATCTTAGGAAAAGTGATCCTGATGCGCGATTAAAATATGCAGCTAAAAATAATATACCTTTTTTATCTGCCACTACTTTTTACGGAATGGTAAATAGAGAACATTGGTACAATCAAGATTATCAAAAAAAATATGGAGATTTAGTTAAACCTGCAAAAGATACCTTGGTCAACGCAATTCACTTATGTACGGTAGAGTGTTCTCAAGGAAGACCATTCGAAAAATGGGAGTTAGATGCTGTAATGGCATATTTGTATAGTATAGAGTATAAATTAGAAGATTTAAAGTTAACTGAAGTAGATTATAAAAAGCTAAACAGTTTTAGGAAAGGAGAGAAAAATGAGGAGTTAATTAAATGGATTAAAACGTTTTACTTACAATATTCACCAGCAACATTTTTAGATCCAATAAAGAAAGAAAACCGTGAATATGGAAAGAATGGTAATCCCGAAAATGGAAAATTGGTTTATGAAATAAGTTGTATGCAATGCCATGCCACTGGTCGTGTAACAAATTACACCTTAGATCAAAATTCTATAGATTTAAAGCACCTTAAAAATAATTTGAAAACAAAGAGTTACTTTTCTTTGTATGATATTACGCGTAAGGGAACTTATTCATTACCAGGTTATAGACCTTATATGCCTAATTATACGTTAGAGCGTTTAAGCCATCAGCAATTAGAAGATTTAGCGGCTTATATCAATACTTTTTAAGATTAATAAGTTTTGAATAGTTCGATTATATGTTTAAGCTAAATCGTTTTTTACGGGTATAAAACACAAATTTATTTGTTAAATTCGCATTCAAATCATAAAGGTTTAAAGACTAAAAAATAAACTATGAAAGAAGTATATATTGTTTCGGCGGTAAGAACACCAATTGGAAGTTTTGGAGGAGCGTTATCGACCGTTCCAGCAACTAAATTAGGTGCTACAGCAATTAAAGGCGCTTTAGCTAAAGCTAATTTAGATGCTAATCTTGTAGAAGAAGTTTTTATGGGGAATGTATTACAAGCCAATTTAGGTCAAGCTCCAGCGAGACAAGCAGCAATGTTTGCTGGCATTTCGGATCAGGTTCCGGCTACAACAATTAATAAAGTTTGTGCTTCTGGCATGAAAGCAATTAGTTTGGCTACTCAGTCAATCTTAGCAGGAGATAATGATATTGTAGTTGCAGGAGGGATGGAGAATATGAGTATGGTTCCACATTATTATAATGCCAGAAATGCTGTAAAATTAGGTGACGTAAAGTTAGTTGATGGAATGGTAAAAGATGGTCTAACAGATGTTTACAATCGAGTTCATATGGGTGTATGTGCCGATAAATGTGCTGAAGAGAATAATATTACAAGAGAAGATCAAGATAATTTTGCAATAGAATCTTACAAACGTTCAGCAAAAGCTTGGGAAGAAGGAAAATTCGACGAGGAAGTTGTTCCTGTGGAAGTTCCACAAAGAAGAGGAGATGCTATTGTGGTAAGTAAGGATGAAGAGTATTCTAATGTTAAAATGGAAAAAATTCCTCAATTAAGAGCCGTATTTAATAAGGAGGGAACAGTTACAGCTGCAAATGCTTCTACGTTAAACGATGGTGCTTCTGCTGTAATTTTAATGAGTAAAGAAAAGGCAGATGAATTAGGAATTAAGCCAATTGCAAAAATAGTAGGTTATGGAGATGCAGCGCACGAACCAGAATGGTTTACAACTGCACCATCTAAAGCAGTTCCTGTTGCGTTAAAAAAGGCTGGTTTATCAACAAGTGATATAGACTTTTGGGAATTAAATCAAGCATTTTCTGTAGTAGGAATTGTAAACACTAAGAAATTAGGTTTAGATCCTTCAAAAGTAGATGTAAACGGGGGAGCAGTTTCTTTAGGACATCCTCTAGGTAACAGTGGTTCTAGAATTATCGTAACGTTGATTAATGTTTTAAAACAAAACAATGGTAAATACGGTGCTGCTGGTATTTGCAATGGTGGAGGTGGAGCTTCCGCAATGGTAATAGAAAACGTATAATTTTTTCAAATAAAAATTTTACTGAGCGTTTAGGTGTAAAAACTTAAACGCTTTTTTTATTTCACATAGTCTTTCTTCTTTACAGTAGCATATTCTTCATTATCAAGCTGTAGATAACCATAATCATATACAAAGTAGTACTTTTTTCCTTGTTTAGTTTCGTAAATGTTAGTAAAGTAATAAAAGTTAAAACCATTAAATAATAATTCTTCTTTGGTAGTTTTTGATTTATCTCGTGGGGTTAATTTTTCTAGTATTCTTCTATTTTTTCTAAGTATTGCATTTACCTTTCGTTCATAATAACCAGATTCGCGTTTATGTTTATTATTATAAGCATTTCTACAAGTATCGTTACAGAATTTTTTGTCTATTCTACCGCGAAGTTTAGCGTCGCATTCAAGACAGTTTTCTTGAGTTGGGGTCATTTGTTTTGGTTTATCAATTCATTTATTTTTATACATTCAACAGCTTCTTTCACATCATGTAAACGTAAGATGTTTATGTTCTTTTGTAGTGCAATTGTATGGGCTATTGTCGTTGCATTTAATGCTTCACTTGGATTAACTTCTAAAGGCTTGTATAGCATAGATTTTCTAGAAACTCCAACTAATATTGGAATTTTAAACAACTTAAATAAATCTAAGGAATTTAGTAGTTTATAATTGTCTTCGATTGTTTTACCGAATCCAAAACCAACATCAAGCATCACATCGTTTATACCAAGTTGATTAATGTCTTCAATTTTTTTTGAAAAATAATATATAATTTCTTCAACTACGTTTCTATATGTAGGATTTTGTTGCATAGTTTGTGGGGTCCCTTTCATATGCATAGCTATGTAAGGGACTTGCAAATCAGACACAGCAGGCAACATATTTTTATCTAGCTCGCCAGCCGAAATATCATTTACGATACAAGCACCAGATTCTATTGCTTTTTCGGCAACTTTACTTCTAAAAGTATCAATAGAAACTAAAGCTTGTGGAAATTGACTATTAATTTCTTTTATCAACGGAATCACACGATTAATTTCTTCTACTTCAGATACTTTTTTAGCATCGGGTTTAGAAGAATATCCACCTACATCTATAAAAGTTGCACCATCATTAAGGTGTTTTTCGACTTGTTTTAAAGCTAAATCAATTTGATTGTAGTTTCCGCCATCATAAAAAGAATCTGGGGTAGAATTAATAACACCCATTACTTTTGGTGTTGATAAATCAATTAGATTTCCTTTACAATTAATTGTAGTTTTACGGTTGAAAATTTGTGAACTCAAGTTTATTTTTTGATTAAATATAAAGATAAATACCCGATTCGATTCTTTAAAAAAAGAAATATTAAGAAATGGAAAAAACATTAGCACAATACGATAAGCAATTTCATAAATGTAAAGCGCTTTTCGAAAAAAAGACAATTGACTATGGCACAGCTTGGCGAATATTACGGCCGTCGTCTTTAACAGATCAAATCTTTATAAAAGCAAATCGAATTCGTACGATACAGGAGGCTGGAGAATCTATGATTGATGAAGG
>CALDTD010000280.1 GCA_937924345.1 uncultured Flavobacteriales bacterium
GGAAATTGAACCATAATCTTCGCTCCACTTAATTCCTGTTGACATTTGCAAAACATTATTTAGCGTTATTTTTTTTCTATCATCATTTTTCCAAGTATCAATTTCTAACGGTTCATTAATATCAAGTCTATTGGCTTTTACTAAAATCCCTACTAAAGAACTCATTATACTTTTAGTCATTGACCATCCTAAAAATCGACTTTCCTTTGTAAATCCATTATTATAACGCTCAGCAATTAACTTATTTTTATGAACGACCAATAAAGCCGTTGTATTTTTTGAAGGAACATTCTCTTCTTCTTTAAAATGAGCTTCTACAACTTTATTTAGCGCCTCATTATTATTATCTAATTGAATTTTTAAAGTCGAATCTTCCTGATAATAAACAATCTCTTTGCTAAAGTCTAACGCTTCATAACCAGGTACATTCGACTCTACATTAACCAGAGCGCAGCCTGTTTTTTCATTATAATAGGACTTTTGTGGTCTAAACCCAAAGAACGAAGATGTAACAGAATGTTCAATAGTATCAACATTATTAGTCGTATACTTAATAAAAGAAAAGTTTAATTCATTTTCTTCTGCTTCTTCTTGAGATCTATCTGAAACAAATACGCAAGAACATAAATTTTTAGCTGCATAACCATTTATAATTGGAAGACGTACATAGAGATAATAAACTCCATAACAAATTCCTAGTAAAATTAATATCGGAAGAAACTTAGCTATTTTTTTCATTATTTCCCTTTTTTCAATTCTAAGAACTCCATCCAAAGTGGATCTTTCTTAGGCGGGTTAGCTCGAACAATCATTTTCTCCTTTTTTACAGGATGTACAAACTCCAACGACCTAGAAAGCAAATGAATGGAACCGTCTCTGTTAGTTCTATTTGCTCCGTATTTAACGTCTCCTTTTATTACAGAACCTATATGGCTTAATTGTACTCTAATTTGATGATGACGACCAGTTTTTGGCTCAACTTCAACATAAAAATAATTCTTACTACGTCCTTCTAATCGATAAAACAATTCACTCTTCTTACTTCCTTTTACCTCTTTATCGTAAGCTCTTGAGCGATTTTTTTCTTGATTTTTCTTTAAGTAATGAATTAAAACCTCTTCGTTTTCTTTTGGTAATTTTTCCACAACAGCCCAATATGTTTTTTGAACTTGTCGATCTTGGAATTGCTTATTCATTCTTACTAGTGCTTTACTCGTCTTAGCAAAAACAATTACCCCACCAACCGGCCTATCCAAACGATGAATAATACCTAAATAAACATCCCCAGGTTTATTATACTTTTTCTTAATATAAGCTTTAACCTCTTCAGATAGCGGTGTATCTTCTGTCTTATCTCCCTGTACAATATCACCTGCCCTCTTATTAACCGCTATAATGTGATTGTCTTCGTAAAGTATTTCTAAACTCATCTTGTTCTTAGTAAATATTAGTATTGCTCTGACTCATTTGGAAAATCTCGGCTTTTAACATCTTTAATGTAATGCTCGAACGAACCTTTAATTTCATCAAACAAATTATGGTAACGTCTTAAAAAACGTGGAGAAAACTCTTTATTAATTCCTAGCATATCGTGCATAACTAACACTTGCCCATCTACATCTCCGCCTGCTCCAATTCCTATAACAGGTATAGAAATACTTTCTGCCACTTTCTTTGCTAACTTAGCCGGAACTTTTTCTACAACTAAAGCGAAACAACCAGCTTCTTCAAGCAATTTAGCATCTTCAATTAAACGTTTCGCCTCGTCTTCCTCTTTTGCTCTTACAGTGTAAGTTCCAAATTTATAAATAGATTGAGGTGTTAACCCTAAATGCCCCATTACAGGAATACCAGCAGACAAAATACGATTAATCGATTCGATAACCTCTCTTCCACCCTCTAACTTTACTGCATGCGCTTCGGACTCTTTCATAATTCGAATAGCAGAACGCAAAGCTTCTTTAGAATCTCCTTGGTAAGTTCCAAAAGGTAAATCTACAACCACTAACGAACGCTTTACTGCTCTTATAACGGAAGCAGCATGATAAATCATTTGATCTAGCGTAATTGGCAAAGTAGTTTCGTGACCAGCCATTACGTTAGAAGCAGAATCACCAACTAAAATAACGTCCATTCCAGCTTGGTCGACAATAGTCGCCATTGAATAATCGTAGGCAGTAAGCATAGAAATCTTTTCTCCGCTTTCCTTCATTTCTAACAACGTATGTGTTGTTACCCTTTTTACATCTTTATGAGTTGACATAAGTTTGTTTTAAAATAATCATTAAGCCTCTGCTAATTCCGCACTTGAAGTTGCAAATTTGCGATCTACTTTTTTAAATAATCCTTGTAATACTTTACCTGGACCAACTTCTGTTACAGAATCTGCACCATCTGCAATCATTTGATGCATTGTTTGTGTCCATTTTACAGGAGCTGTTAATTGAGCAATTAAATTTTCTTTAATTTCTGATGGTTCTACAACTGCCGCTGCCGTAACATTTTGATAAACTGGACACTTTGGCTGATTAAACGTTGTATTTTTTAT
>CALDTD010000281.1 GCA_937924345.1 uncultured Flavobacteriales bacterium
CAGTAAATTATGCTTCTACATTACGTTTTCTTATGCAAGGCAAAGATTTGTATGAGTTTCAAGTTAGAAACCAAGTGTATGATATACTAATAAAATTACTACTTAGAAGCTACAATGGTATTTTTGATAGTGAAGTAAAAATTAAGGAAAAGGAAATTGCTATACGTTTTAAGATTTCTGTAGAAAAAGTCAAACACCACTTACTAGAATTACACAAACTAAATGTAATTGAGTACAAACCTGTTTCGGATTTACCAATCTTAACGTTTTTACAACCAAGAATAGACCAAAAACACATCCGTATTCCTGCTTATATTTACGAACATCGTAAAGAACTTGCACAGCTAAAATTAAAATCGATTATCAGTTATGCCTTCGAAAATAAAACCTGCAGAAGTGTAACCTTACTTCATTATTTTAATGATAAGACTGCAAAACCTTGTGGGAAATGTGATGTATGTTTAGCAAACAAGAAAGATCTTACTCTATCTAATAAAGCCTTTAAAAAAATAGAAAAAGCTATTTTAAACGAAATTAAAATTGCAAATACCTCCCCAAAAGATTTAATTGAAAATTTAAGAAAAGATTTTGAAAAAAATGAAATAATCTATGTTACAAAATGGTTGATCGAGAATGAAATAATTAAATATAACTTAATCAACCAATTAACATTAGCAGACTAGGCATATTCTGCTAATTCTAACCAACGTAAAGATTTTTCATCCAATTCTTCAACTAACTTTGTTAATCGCTCTGAAACTTCAGTAATTTTATCATAATCTAACTCTGGATTATTAAGCTGAGCGCTTAGTTCCGATTTTTCAGTTTCTAGTTGTTCGATTTCTTTTTCCAACCCTTCAAACTCTCGTTGTTCTTTATAACTTAGTTTAGACTTTGTAGGTATTGGCTTAGTATTTTTTTGCTTTGCTTTATTCTCTGCAACTTCTTTTTCTAACTCTTGTTGAATTCGCTTATCCTTTTGAATTTTATTTTTTTGATGTACTCTATATTGAGCATAACTTCCTATTACATCGTCAATAGTTCCGTCTCCATTTAAGACAAAAAGATGGTCAACGATCTTATCCATAAAGTAACGATCGTGGGAAACAACAATCAAACAACCTTGAAATTCTGATAAATAATCTTCTAATACTTGAAGCGTAAAAATATCTAAATCATTCGTTGGCTCATCCAAAATAAGGAAATTTGGATTTTTCATTAAAATAGTCAACAAGTAAAGTCGCTTTTGCTCTCCCCCACTTAATGTATGTACATACTGAAAATGTGTTTGCGTTGGGAACAAGAACTTCTCTAACAATTGAACAGCTGTCATTTTTTTACCCCCACCAATCGGTAAGTATTCAGCAATATCACGAATTACCTCAATTACTCTTTTATCTTCTTTTAACTGTAATCATTTTTGATTGTAATAACCAATTACAACAGTTTCTCCTAAGACAACCTTACCGGAATCCACTTCTTCAGCACCAGTTATAATATTTAAAAGTGTTGTTTTTCCTGCTCCATTTGCACCAACTAAGCCTGCTTTTTCTCCTCTTTTAAACGTGTAATCGTATTTATCTAAAATAACTTTATCTCCGTAGGCCTTAGAAACTTTATGCATTTCAAGAATTTTAGTTCCTAAACGTTCCATTTTAACGTTTATAGCTACTTTATTCTCATTAAAGTTCTGGCTTGCCTTTGCCTTGGTATCGTAAAAATCGCTAATTCGAGCTTTCGATTTAGTCCCTCTTGCCTTTGGCTGCCTTCTCATCCATTCCAGCTCTTTCTTTAAAAGACTTTTTGCCTTACCAACTTCTGTTGCTGCAACCTGGTAACGTTCTGCACGTTTTTCTAAATAATAAGAATAATTTCCTTTGTAACGATGAAGTTCTCCTCTGTCTATTTCTAATATTTCATCACAAACACGCTCTAAAAAGTAGCGATCGTGTGTAACCATAAATAAAGCAACATTTGAACTAGATAAATAATTTTCTAGCCATTCTATCATATCCAAATCTAAATGGTTAGTAGGCTCATCTAAAATCAATAAGTCTGGCTCTTCTATAATTACCTTAGCTAATGATAATCTTCTTTTTTGCCCCCCGGAAAGCAATGCTATTTTTTCATCTAAATTGTGTAATCTTAATTTAGACAAGATTTCTTGAATATCACTTTCTTTATTCCAAGCATCAAGTTCAGAGACTTTGTCAAAGGCGTCTTGTAATGCATCGCTATCTTCTGGATTCTCTAAACATTTGTTGTAAGACTTAATTGCCAATAATGCTTCGTTCTCTGTTTCGAATACTGTTTGAAAAACAGTTAAGGATTCATCATAATTTGCTTCTTGTTGTAGATAACCAACTCTAACTCCTTTTCGATAAACTATTCTTCCACTATCTGGCGTATCTTTTTCTGTAAGACAATTTAATAGACTTGTCTTCCCACTTCCGTTTTTAGCAACTAAAGCAATCTTTTGTCCTTGATCAATTCCAAAAGAAATATCCGTAAACAATTGTTTCTCGCCGTAGTTCTTGGTTAAATTTTCTACCGATAAATAATTCATAAAGTAATTTTGAGCAAATATTAAACTAAAAAAGCCCTTAACAAGCTAATGCTAAGGGCTTCAAATATCTTTTTGAAGATCAATTATTTCTTTTTCCCGAAATATTTTTTCTCCTTAATACGAGCAGATTTACCTCTTAATTCTCTTAAATAGAAAATTCTAGCTCTTCTTACTGCACCGTGCTTAGTTACTTTAATTCCATCTATAGATGGCGAATTAACTGGAAAAATTCTTTCTAC
>CALDTD010000282.1 GCA_937924345.1 uncultured Flavobacteriales bacterium
CTTTCATTTAATTGCCAATTTACTAAACCATCTTGCTTTATTCCATCAAAAGCGAGCATGCCATCTTTTTTTAACTTTCCATGAAACGGAAATATTATTTGGATTTGCTTCCCTTTCTTTAAATGAATTGATTTTTCCCCATCATAAACCGAAAGAAAAATCATGCCTCCAGTTTCTAGCATTAACTCATTCTGCTGAGTAGTTAAACCAGACAAAAGAATATCGCTTGTTTTATAATATTCGCATAACACTACTTTTAACTGATTTATAGGTTTAGAATAATCTAAATCAAAACATTGATAAGAAAATCGGACTTGCGTATGTTGTTCTCCAACAATAGTTTGTTCATCGTTTGGATCAATAAAAAACTCTTGACAAGTTTCATTAGTCAAATTACGGGAACTAGAAATATACTTTTTCCTGTAATAAGTTCCTTTCTCTAAAACAGGAGAAACGATTCCTTTTAGGTTTTTAAACGCTTTCAAATTTTCTTTTGTCCCACATCTACCATTGGTTATATGGTCAAAATAATCTAATTTATATTGAACATATCTAGATGAAATCTCTTTTTCGTATAGATATTGTTCTACTTTTTGAGCTCGCTATAATGAAAGTTTGTATTGTCTAGCTTCTGATAAATGCTGCTTTTCTGAATTTGACAAACAAGAAAACTCAACTTTATCTCTATTATTTAAATTATCCCATACACTATCAATAACTTCTTTTACAGGTAAAGAAACTTCACTTTTATTAGTTTCAAAATGCAATGGACAATTCCCATAGTTGAAGTCTGTAGACTGAGCCTGAATTATAACTGAAAAAATAAGAAGGGTTATAAAATAAAGAAATCGCATATTCAATGAGTTAAATTATACAATTTAGTACTGAAAAAAATCGATAAAGGTTACGAAAATTTATACCTAATAAAACTCAATTTATGAACGTAAGGTCAACCCAAATAAGGAATAGATTAAAGTTATAGCGCAAAAAAAATCGTAAGCACAAAATAGTGTTACGATTTAGTAATATCATATTAAGAAAGAAATTTAAATCTTAGTAACCTTAACAGCGTTTAATCCTTTAAGTCCTTGCTCCAATTCGAAAGTAACTTTATCGTTTTCTACAACTTCTTGCATTAAACCATTTACATGAACAAAATACTTGTCTCCAGTTCCTTCTTCTTTTATAAATCCAAAACCTTTAGAATCGTTAAAGAAATCAATCTTACCTGTTCTTGTAGTAATAATCTCTTCTTTCTCTCTTTTAGGAACCCCTAACTGGATGTTTTCAGCTTTTATAACTCTTTTCTTTCTGTTTTCATCTGGCGGAGTATCTGTAATTACACCGTTTTCATCTACATAAGCAAACATATCATCTGGACCTTGCTCGGCAGCTAAACGCTTACGCTCTTCCTTTTTGGCTTGCTTATCCATACGTTTTTTCAAACGTTTTTTTTCTTTTTCTTTTTTATTAAATGTCTCTTGCGATCTCGCCATTCTATATTTTTTGTTGATAAAATTGGGGCAGAAAATAATGTAGCCCTCTTGAATTTCTCACAAGATAAGGAAAATATAAAGTTAAAGCTACTTTTTTCGACTAAAACCAACATAAACACTACAAAAACCCCTTGATGTTTTAAGGATTTAACAGTATATTTGAGCATAAGCAATATTAACTTTACTTTGTAGTAATTAGTTAAAATCATCAAGAAAAACACCTAATAAAATATGGAGACAACATTTAGTAAAATTTCATCAAAAGAAGCAATAGCATTAGAAGATAAATATGGAGCACACAATTACCACCCTCTACCAGTTGTTCTTGCAAAAGGAGAAGGCGTAAATGTTTGGGATGCAGAAGGAAAACATTATTATGATTTTTTATCTGCTTATTCGGCTGTAAACCAAGGACATTCGCATCCAAAAATTGTAAAAGCTTTGGTTGATCAAGCCTCTACATTAGGGTTAACTTCCAGAGCGTTTCATAATAATGTTTTAGGAGAATACGAAGAGTATATTACATCTTACTTTGGTTTTGATAAAGTTTTACCAATGAACACAGGTGCTGAAGCTGTAGAAACTGCTTTAAAACTATGTAGAAAATGGGCTTACGAAGTAAAAGGACTGAAAGAAAACACAGCTAAAATAATTGTTTGTGAAAATAATTTTCACGGAAGAACAACAACAGTAATTTCATTTAGTAATGATCCTGTTGCACGTAAAAACTTTGGACCATACACTCCTGGATTTATTAAAATACCATATAACGATGTTGACGCTTTGGCAGAAGCTCTTAAAGAAGATAACATAGCTGGTTTTTTAGTTGAACCAATACAAGGTGAGGCTGGTGTTTATGTTCCAGATGCAGGATATTTAGAAGCGTGTCAAAAACTATGTAAAGAAAATAATGTTTTATTTATAGCAGACGAAGTACAAACTGGAATTGCAAGAACAGGAGCTTTGTTGGCTGTTTGTGGAGATTGTAATTGTGGTACTTCTTGTCAAAAACAATCAGACACGTACGTTACTCCTGATATTTTAATACTTGGTAAAGCTGTTTCTGGTGGAATGTATCCTGTTTCGGCAGTGTTGGCCAATAACGAAATAATGAACGTAATAAGACCAGGTGAACACGGATCTACATTTGGTGGTAACCCTACGGCAGCAAAAGTAGCAATGGCAGCATTAGAAGTTGTTAAAGACGAAGACTTAGCAGCAAATGCAAGAACGCTTGGAAACTTATTTAGGGCTGAAATGGAAAAAATTATTGCTAAATCTGATTTAGTTAGCGCTGTTAGAGGACGTGGATTACTAAACGCTATTTTAATTAATGATACAGAAGATAGTTCTACAGCTTGGGACATTTGCATGGCTTTAAGAGATAATGGTTTATTAGCTAAGCCAACTCATGGAAATATCATTCGCTTTGCCCCTCCTCTAGTGATGACGAAAGAACAACTAATGGAATGTGTTGCCATAATTGATAAAACACTTTCAGAATTCAAAAAATAAAATTCTTAAAAGCCTCAATAAAATTATTGAGGCTTTATTATTTGAAACCTTTTTTTAAAAGAACTCTTTACGCTAAAAATTACTGAAGTTTATTTTTCTATAAATTCAAATTATTAATTTTATAGCTCATTAAAACGTATGATTCCAAAGGAAACCATAGAGAAAATTTTTGACACTGCAGATATTGTAGAAGTCATAAATGACTTTGTAAACCTTAAAAAAGCAGGATCTAACTACAAAGGATTGAGCCCTTTTGTAAACGAGAAGTCTCCATCTTTTATGGTTTCGCCAGCTAAAGGTATTTTTAAAGACTTTAGTTCGGGAAAAGGGGGTAACGTTGTTTCATTTGTAATGGAACATGAGCATTTTACCTATCCAGAAGCACTTCGATGGTTGGCTAAACGTTACAATATAGAAATTGAAGAAGAAGAACTATCTGCCGACCAAATAGCAGCTCAAAGTGAGCGAGAGAGTCTATACTTAGTCAATCAATACGCTAAGGATTTTTATGTCCGCCAGATGACACAAACCAATGAAGGACAAGCTATTGGTTTAAGTTATTTTAAAGAACGAGGGTTTAGTGAAGAAACTATAAAAAAGTTCGAACTAGGTTATGCTCCTCAAGGAAGTGATAATTTAACTAAAGCTGCTGAAAGCGCTGGCTATAAGTTAGACTATCTTGTTAAAACTGGATTAAGCAAAAAAAACGAACGGGGAAGCTACGATTTCTTTAGAGGTCGAGTTATGTTTCCTATCCAAAATATAACGGGGCGAGTTCTTGGTTTTGGAGGTCGGATATTAAAAATTGATAAAAAATCTGCTAAATATTACAATTCTCCAGAAAGTCCTATTTATAATAAAAGTAAAATTCTTTATGGTCTTTTTCAATCGAAAAATGAGATTATTAAAGAAGACAAATGTTATTTAGTAGAGGGTTATACAGACGTTATTAGTTTGCATCAAGCAGGAATAAAAAACGTTGTTGCTTCTAGTGGAACAGCGCTTACTGAAGGGCAAATTAGATTAATAAAACGTTACACAAAAAACATCACCATACTCTATGATGGGGATGCTGCCGGAATTAAAGCTTCTTTTAGGGGTATAGATTTAATTCTAGAAGAAGAAATGAATGTTAAGGTGGTTCTTTTTCCTGATGGAGATGATCCCGATAGCTACGCAAGAAAAGTTAGTTTTGAAGAGCTTACTAGATATCTTTCGACAAACGATCAAGATTTTATTCATTTTAAAGCTTCTATTCTACTTGCTGATGCAAAAAACGACCCTATAAAACGAGCTGAAACGATTAAAGATATTGTAGGTTCTATCTCTATTATCCCCGATCAAATTACACGTTCTGTTTATATACAAGCAACTAGTCAATTATTCGAAATTTCTGAGCAAGCACTGCTAAATGAGGTAAATAAAAGACTAGGGATAAAAAGTGTAGCCCAACAAAAAGAACAACAAGCTGCCCAAGCCAAAG
>CALDTD010000283.1 GCA_937924345.1 uncultured Flavobacteriales bacterium
CCTATAGCTCTTTTATACTCTCCATGGGTTAACTTTACATACCAACCATCTTGGGCATTCAATATATTACTTCTACTATCAAATAACCCTCCAAACTCTAAACCTATAGAAGTAGAACCATCATAACCATCTGGTTGATTCGTAGCTATTAATCCATCTGGTTCTATCTCTGTATTGAATATTTTATTGTAGCGAATACCAGCGCCTAAAAACAAGAAACGATGAAATACTCTTTTTAAAAAAATTGGCTCGAATAATAGCTGAAAGTAATCGTACAACTCTTCAGCACTTTTAGGTGTTTCATTTCCTATACCATAATACAATCGTGGGTAACTTTGAAACAATAGATTACCTTCTATAACCCACCTTTCTTGGTTGGTAAAAATTTCAAAACCCGAATACAAAAAAAATTGCTTATTCAATGTATATTGTAAAGTCATTGGCATATTCGACACTCGTGTTTCCTCGCCACTTTTGTTCAATTTAAATAAATATTTTACCCCAGTTCCAAACCCTAGATTAGTTTCGGGCGCATAGCTAAGAACTGGGGCTATAATAATTTTTTGTGCATAAATATTTGTATCTTTTTGAACTTTATTATGGTTAGGATAAAAAGTAAAAAAATCTTTTAGCTTCTCTATATCTTGTCCAAATATGGAGGTTGATAATATTAAGAAAAAAAAACAAGAGGCTACCTTTAATAAGAAAGATTTAAAAAAATAAAATATCTTCATCAATCAACTTCTTTAATCGATTTGTTTATCTATCCAAATTGACTTAGTATTCACGAACTCCTTAATTCCATAACTTGAGAGTTCTCTACCATATCCACTATTTTTAACCCCTCCAAAAGGTAATCGTGGATCAGAAACAACTAATTTATTTACAAAACTGCTTCCTGCCTCTAATTGAAGTGCAACTTGTTCTCCTCTTTCAATATTACCTGTTAAAACTCCAGAACCTAATCCATACTGAGAATTATTCGCTAATTCTATAGCGTGCTGCTCATTTTTTGCCTTAATTACTGATGCAACTGGACCGAAAAGCTCATTATCAAAACCTTCCATACCAGGCGCTAGGTTTGCTAAAATGGTAGCGGGATAATATGCTCCCTTTCCATTTGGTATTTCTCCGCCTAATACTAATTCGCCGCCTTGTTCAACTGTTTTCTTTACTTGTTCGTGCAACTCATTTCGTAAATCTTCTCTTGCCATAGGTCCATAAAAGACAGATTCATCTGTTGGTTCGCCCATTTTAGCTTCCTTCATCTTCTTAGAGAATAAAGATAGGAACTCATCATAAACAGCATCTACAACGATAAAACGTTTCGCAGCTATACAGGTTTGTCCATTGTTTTGTAATCTACCGAAAGTAGCTAGCTCTGCAGCTGCTTCGAGGTTTGCATCTTCTAAAATAATATAGCCATCGCTACCGCCTAATTCTAAAACTGTTTTTTTAAGATTCTCCCCTGCAATTGCAGCAACAGACCTCCCCGCTGGTTCACTTCCTGTTAACGTAACTGCCACTATATTTTTATCCTCAATAATTGTTTTTACAGTTTCGGTTTTTACGTTTAGATTCGTAAATACTCCTTCGGGAAAACCAGCTTTGGTAAAAGCATCTTCGAGCGCAAAAGCACACCCCTGAACGTTGGAAGCATGCTTAAGCATTCCTGTATTTCCTGCCATTAATGCAGGAGCCGCAAAACGAATAACTTGATAAAACGGAAAATTCCAAGGCATAACAGTAAGAATTACTCCCAACGGTTGAAAAGTAACATAGCTTTTATAAGCCTCAGTTTCAACTTTTTCATCTGCTAATAAATCTTCTATATTGTCTGCGTAATAATTGATAATAAGTACACATTTATCTATTTCTTTACGCGACTGTTCAATGGTTTTTCCCATTTCTTGAGTTGCCAACTGCGCATAAGCTTCTTTATTTTCTTCGAAAATAGCCGCTAATTTTTTAAAATAAGCAGCCCGTTCACCATAAGAAATTTTACTCCAAGATTCATAAGCATTGTTCGCGATTTCAATTTTACGAATTGCAGATAAACTAGGTATTCTTTCGTAAGTAGCAATTTCTTCTCCGGTTGCTGGGTTTATACTTTTTGTCTGTTCCATTTCAATTATAATTTTATTTACTAGATAACTCTTTTATTAACACATTTAAAATCTTGTGGTTTAAGGAATAATCGACTGCTAAATCTATAACATGAACCCCTGGTTTGTTTAAAGCATTAATAAGTATCCGTTTAAAGTCTTCAATATTTTTGGGTCTGTGGCCTATCGCACCAAAACTTTCCGCATACATTACAAAGTCTGGATTAGCATATTCCAATCCATATTTTGGAAGTCCTTCTCCCTCTTGTTTCCATTGAATCATTCCGTAAGCATTATCATTTAAAATAATCACTACCAAATCTAACTGAAGACGGACGGCTGTTTCGAGTTCTTGCGAATTCATCATAAACCCTCCATCACCATTTACAGAGATAACTTTTCTGCTAGGATAAAGTTCTTTTGCCATCATTGCAGAAGCTAAACCAGCCCCCATAGTAGCTAAAGCATTGTCTAGTAATAAACTGTTTTGTACATAAGCAGGGTAATTTCTAGTGTACCATAGTTTATAAATACCATTATCTAACGTTACTATACCATCATCTGGTAGAAGATCTCTCGTAATTTTAACTAATGTTTGTGGTAAAATCGGAAATCGATCATCATTTTCATATTTCGCTAAATGTTCTGATACATTTCTTTTTACATCTAAATAAAAATCGGTATTCCATTTTTTATAATCTTGCTTTAGCTTATCCGTTAGGAATTGCATACTCTTTGCAATGTCTCCGATAACATTTAATTGAGGAAAGTAAACCTCATCTAATTCTGCAGGAAAAAAATTAATATGAATCACTTTTCTATCATCTTCTGGCGACATAAAAAAAGGAGGCTTTTCGATAGAATCGTGACCTACATTGATAATTAAGTCTGCGTAACTTATAGCTTCGTGTATAAAGTCATAATCAGACAGTGCCGCTGTTCCTAAATAAAGAGGATGTCGCTCATCTATAATTCCTTTTCCTAATTGGGTATTAAAGAAAGGAATCCCCGTTTGCTCTACAAAATTAGTTAAAGCTAAACTCGCACGCTTTCTATTTGCACTTGCTCCAATAAGTAAAAGAGGACTTTTAGCATTCCGAATCATATTTACTGCTTCATCTATAGCTTCGCTATTTGCATCTGGAATTTTATGGTCAACCACCTCAAAAATATATGGATTCTCAACTTCTTCCTTTGCGATGTCTTCTGGGAGCTCTATATGTACCGTTCCCGGTCGTTCTTCTTTCGCTAAACGAAAAGACTCTCTTACTATTGAAGGTATATGTTCCGAATGAGTGACCTGCTTACTATACTTAGAGAGCGGCTGCATCATTTCTACTACATCTATAATTTGAAACTTTCCCTGTTTACTGGTTTTAATTGGTTTTTGTCCTGTAACCAAAACTAAAGGCATAGCTCCTAATTGTCCATAAGCTGCTGGCGTTACCAGGTTGGTTGCTCCAGGACCAAGAGTCGCTAAACAAACTCCA
>CALDTD010000284.1 GCA_937924345.1 uncultured Flavobacteriales bacterium
AGAAATTTATAATGCCAAATCAGGTCAAAAGGTATTTAATAGTATTAGTGATGAGTTTTCAAATAAACAATGGAACGGGGAAGGTAATAATGGCCAAATTTTACCCTTTGGGAGTTATGTTTATCGTTTGGCTTCTGTAAATAAGAGTTTGCAAGGAAGCATTACAATTGTTAGATAGAGGTGAGGTAAGAATTAACTTCTGTAGGTTTTATGCATATTCCAATAAAAAAGGTGCATTTATAGCTTATCTTTATTATATGAAAACATTAAGTTTTAATAATAAAGAAGATGCAGAGTTTGTAAAAGTACTACGTAAAAGAGTTAATCGTTACTTTAAAGAAAATAATATTTCTAAGTATGCTAACTTTAATATGAAGCTAAAGACGTTGGCAATGATCGCAATTTACTTTATTCCACTTTTGCTTATTTTAATTGGTGTTTTTAAATCTATATGGTTAGTTCTAATAATGTGGTCTATTATGGGAGTAGGTATGGCTGGAATAGGATTTTCTGTAATGCATGATGCTAATCATGGAGCTTATTCCAAAAAGCAAAAAGTAAATAAATCAATAGCTTTAATAATTAGTTTAATTGGTGGTACTTCTATTAATTGGAAAATACAACACAATGTATTACATCATTCCTATACAAATATAGAAGGACACGACGAGGATATTAGCTTTGAGCCCTTAGTGAGGCTTTCTCCTTCTCAAAAACATTATAATTTTCATCGTTTTCAAGTATTTTACATTTGGATTCTTTATAGTATTATGACACTTTACTGGTTTTCTATAAAGGATTTTGATCAAATAAAAAGATATAAAAACAAAGATTTACTGAAAGGACAGGGAATTACATTTAATAAAGCTCTTCTTGGAATTATTATTAATAAAATTATTTATGTTTTGGTTTTAATTGCATTACCATTAATCTTAGTCGATTTGCCTTGGTGGCAAACGTTGTTAGGCTTTGGTTTAATGCATGTTATATGTGGACTATTTCTATCAACTGTTTTTCAATGCGCTCACGTAGTGGGAGAGACTGAGTTTTTTCAAACAGATGAAACTTCAAGTATGGAAAATAATTGGGCTGTTCATCAAATGAAAACAACACTTAACTTTGCACATAAAAATAGATTGTTATCTTGGTTTGTGGGTGGTTTAAACTATCAAATAGAGCATCATTTATTCCCAAATATTTGTCATATACATTATCGGAAAATTTCTAAAATAGTTAAAGAAACTGCTAATGAGTATAAATTACCTTATCATACTAAGCCGACATTTTTTAAAGCATTAAAAAGCCATATGCAATTGGTGAATCGGTTAGGGTTAGGGAAGGTTTAATTCTGTTTATTGTAACTCAACAACAATTTCATTTTTTCTGTTAATCATTTCGTAAGGCGCATTGTAACCCAAGAATTGAAAGTTATTTTTGTGTTCTATATTTTCTCTTTCCAGAGCTGCAGTTAACTTTTGCTTGTAAGTTTCAATTTTTCTATCGTTTGCCCAGCCACCAAACTCTATTGCTGCAATCTTCTTTTCCGGCTCTTCTTTAAATTCGATACTAGATTCGTTTGGCTTTGGGAGGTTTTCTTTAGAAAGCCCCTTAGGAACCATAAAAAGCATTGTAATAGAGTCTTCAAGCGTCATTGTTACGGGAGAAGTCATTGCAATTTGTTGGTTTTTATCATTTCCGCCAAAAATATATTCTGCTAAAATTGAAAACCCTTTTCTCGAAGCGTTTTCATACTTGTTGGAAGGCAATTTTACAGAAGTATAAAGTGCAGATTCGTATTTTCTAACTTCAAAATCTGCATATTCTTCTACAATAGTGTATGGTTGTCGCTCTGTTTTTTGCTGACTATTTAAAGCAAATAATTGTATTGTTATAAAAATGATTACAATTATTCCAATGACGATATAAACATATTTCATAATTCAATTTTAGATAAAAATATGAATGTTTTTTTCTACCGAGTCAACTAGTGTAACGATTTATCAAAAATTGGCTTTCTACAAAACTATTTACTTTTTAAATGTACAATTGGAATTAGGACCTCTTCTAAACTTATTCCACCATGCTGAAATGTGTTTTTATAGTACTTTAAAAAGTGATTATAATTGTTTGGATAAACAAAGAACTTGCTGTCTTTTGCAAAAATAAATGTAGAACTTACGTTTTGTTTCGGTAAAAAAGCTTCTTCAGGTTTTTTAACTTCAAAAACATCTTTTTTCTCGTATGTTAGATTCTTACCTTGTTTATAACGAAGATTAGTGTTCGTGTTCCTATCACCTACAACTTTGCTAGGCTCATCTACTTTAATTGTTCCGTGGTCTGTTGTAATTATTACGTCACAATTATTTTGTGCGATTAGTTTGAAGATATCAAATAAGGCAGAATGTTCAAACCAGCTTAATGTTAGTGAGCGATAAGCTGCTTCATCATCCGCTAGCTCTCTAATAACTTCCATATCTGTTCTAGCGTGTGAAAGCATATCTACAAAATTATAAACGATTGTATTAAAGTCATTTTGTAATAAATTAGAAAAGTTATCTACCAACTTTTTTCCTGCATCTAGATTTGTTATTTTATTGTACGAGAACTTTTTATTAATATGATTTCGCTTTAAATTTTCGCCTAATAGTTCTTTCTCAAATAAGTTTTTCCCACCTTCATCTTCGTCGTTTTTCCAATACTGTGGAAATTTTTTTGCAATGTCAGAAGGCATTAAACCAGCAAATAAAGCATTACGGGCATATTGTGTTGCAGTTGGCAAAATTCCGTAATACAATTCTTCTTTGTCAATCGTAAAATGCTCTCTCAATAAAGGGCGTAAAACCTGCCATTGATCATAGCGTAAATTATCTATAACAATCAAAAACGTTGTTTTGTCTTTAAGGTGTGGAAATACTTCTTTTTTTAATAATTGATGCGACATTAATGGAGTGTCAATACCATTTGCCCAATTTAGATAGTTCTTTTCTACAAATTTAGAAAACTGATCGTTGGCTTCTTTCTTTTGCATGATTAGGATCTCTTTCATGCTTTCGTCGTTACTCTTTGCAAGTTCTAAATCCCAATAAACAATTTTCTTATATAATTCTATCCACTCTTCCTCATCTAATCGATCTTGTAAATCCATTGAAATTTGACGAAATTCTTGCTGATAATTAGAAGACGTTTTTTCACTAACCAAACGTTTACCTTCTAGGTTTTTTTTAATTGCTAATAAGATTTGGTTGGGATTTACAGGTTTAATCAGATAATCAGAAATACGACCACCAATTGCTTCGTCCATTATGGATTCCTCTTCACTCTTTGTGATCATTACAATAGGAATACTTGGATGCTTTGCCTTTATTTTTTCTAGAGTTTCTAACCCCGTAAGACCAGGCATATTTTCATCTAGGAAAACAATATCGAAATTTGTATCATTAATTTCATCCACAGCATCATTACCACTATTTACAGTTGTTAATTTATGCCCTTTACTTTCTAAAAAAAGAATATGTGGTTTTAATAAATCTATTTCGTCGTCTGCCCAAAGAATTTTTGCCATTATTTTTTATTTTTTACTACAACAAACAAAGCGTTTGTTTATTGTACTAAGTTAGCAAAAGAGTTGTTGGGTAGGTTAGGTATTTATACAATAAATCAAAAAATATTAATCTATATAGTCATTATCAATCAATCGCTGTTTAATAATTGCTAAGTGTTTTTCCTTATCTTTTTGTCTCAGTTTTATTGCAGAATCTGTAAAATACTTATGCATAGTTAAAAACTTAACCTGAATTTCATCCCATAAACGATCGCTATTTATCTTACCATGATCTCGAAGTTCAAGCCTTAGCGTATCAGAAATCTCAAAGAAATCATCACGTCCTAAGTAATCTAAATCTGCATCACAAATAATTTGTTCCAGTAAATTATTTGGTTGATGTGGAATGCGTGTCGCATAAATTAATTCTTCTACCTGTTTGACTTGTTCGGGGGTATAACCATATTTTGGTAGAATTTCTGCTGCCATTCTTGCGCCTACTGGTTCATTTGCATCGTATTGTTCTACAAAACCAGCATCATGATATGTTGCTGCTGATTTTAACACAAAAATATCCTCATCTAATACACCTTCCATAATTGCAATTCGCTCTATAGATTCTACCACATCTTTTGTATGGTGAATTCCGTGGTAATATAGAGTAGAGGAAAGTTGCTCCTCTAAAATACGTATAATATGGCGCTCAGCCTTTCTGTAGTTAATGCTACTATAAATATGAAGGTTTACATAATCTTTAAATTTTTGATTCGGTATGGTTCCTTCTTCGTCTTTTGATAAATGAGTTTTAATCCGATCGACAAAATACATGTCAATTTCCCCTTTGTTTTTTGCAGCTATTTTACCTCTATAAGTACAGTCAAAATAGGGTTTTATTTGATCATAAGTTGTTCCTGAAACGTTTACTTTTCCTGGTACACCACTCATTTCCATACGTTGAGCTACATTTACTGTATTTCCCCAAATATCATAAGCAATCCTTTTTGTACCAATTACTCCTGCAATCACATCTCCGGTATGTAAACCTATTCTTAGATCCCAATAGTTCTCTCCTGCATCTTTCATTTTTTGCTGCATCATTCTCATGTGCGATTGTATTTCTAGTGCTGCTAAAACACTATTTACAGGGTTTTCTTTATCTCTAAGTGGAACTCCTCCTGCGGCCATGTATGCATCTCCAATGGTTTTTATTTTTTCAATTTGATGTTTTTCTATAATACGGTCAAAGTCTTTAAATAATAGGTCTAATTGTTTTACTAAGTCTATAGGCTTCATTGTTTCTGCAATCTTGGTAAACCCTTTTATATCTGTAAACATTACAGTTACCATTCTATAGTAACGCGTTCTTGCTTTTCCTTTATTTTTTAATTCTTCCGCTGTTTCCGCGGGCAAAATATTTAGTAAAAGTTCGTCGGCTTTATTTTTTTCAACTTCTAGTTCTTGTTTTTGTTTTTCAATTTGCTCTTTTTGCTTTGTAACTGTTTTCGTACGTTTTTCAACTAAGAAAGTCAACTTTCTTTTTTGAGATTTCATACTTCTTATTCTAATAATGTAAGAAATATAGAAGATGAGTAATGCTACAAAAGTTGCAATGGTTATAAACCACCACGTTTTCCAAAATGGTGGTGTAATTATTAGTTTAATTGAGCTTGGTTCAGGAGTCCATATACCATCAGAATTTGAGGCCCAAACTTTAAAGGTGTATTCTCCTGGAAGTAAATTTGAGTAGTTGATCTGTTGTAAATCTTCTAAGGCCAGTACTTCTTCATACA
>CALDTD010000285.1 GCA_937924345.1 uncultured Flavobacteriales bacterium
TGTGATTCATTTGTTGAGAATGGACACGGAATAGGAGGCACATATATAGGATTTGTTCCATTTTTAAGAATAGATTACTTATGGTTTAATGAAAAGTTCTCCAGTATTAGTTTCAGAACATTAGATAAAATCTATTCAGATCATAAGGCTATTATTGGAGATTATAAGTTGGTGGAATAAAAAACTATTTTGTTAATTAACTGTAATTATTGTCTTTCGAATTAAAAAAAGAAATATATTTGAAAAAAAATACGGCTCAGGCAACTTTTACTAAAGTGTTGAGTTCTTACTGCAAATACTTAAATTAAAAAGCCTATAGAATAATATCTACTTTAACACATTTATTAAAAATTAAATTAATAATCTAAATAGATATTACTATGGTATTAAGTAAATTAACAGATGCAGAATTGGTTTCCGCTTATCAAAAAGGAAACGAACGCGCTTTCGAAATATTATTGACTAGACATCAAAATAGAGTGTTTTCATATACTTTAATGATGGTGAAAAATTCCGATCTTGCAAACGATATCTTTCAAGATGCTTTTACAAAAGTTGTATTGACGCTAAAAAAAGGTAAATATAACGATGAGGGAAAGTTTCTGCCTTGGGTAATGAGAATTACACATAACCTTATTATAGATCATTTTAGAAAATCCTCTAAAATGAAATTTGTTGGCCAGCGTAAACAACAAGAAGATGATGAGTTTAATATTTTTGATATTTTAAATCTTGAGCAAGGTACGATAGAAGACGATTTGGTGGAAGAACAAATTTTCCAGGACGTTAGAGATTTAGTAGAGTTTTTACCTAGCGATCAGTTAGAAATCGTAAAGATGAGACACTTTATGGGAATGAGCTTTAAAGATATTGCAGAAGCTAAAGATATCTCTATAAATACTGCTTTAGGTAGAATGCGATATGCATTAATTAACTTAAGAAAATTAGTTAAAGAAAAAAACTTAGAGCTTACTGCGGTATAAATTTTAAATTCCCGTCTGTTAATCAAAACTATTTTTGTTTTTTTGCAGTCAAATATTTTGGCATAATATTCGTAATTAGTCAATAAAAATTGAAAAATGAAAATATTAATAACAGGAGCACTTTTGTTCACTTCTTTAGCAGTTAACTTATTAGCGCAAACAACAAATAATATTGTTGTTTTTGTAGAAGAACCGAAACCATTCTATGCAGTTGTTAATGGGATTAAACAAAATTCACAACCCAAAACAAACGTAAAAATAACTGGTTTAACAAATCCTTCGTCAAGTATTAGAATCGTTTTTGAAGATGGAACGCCAGACCTAGAAAAGAAAACATGGTTTGACAGTATGGGCAAAGAAGCTACTTACAGAATAGTAAACACTAAAAAAGGATATAAAATGCGTTTTTTTGGTGAAGTTGATTTAGCAAGCTCAGTTGATAATAAAGAACAATCTGTTATTGTTTATCATACAGAACCATTAATAGAAGTACCTGTAGAAAACGAAGAAGTTACCGTTATCGAGGAAGTTACAACAACAACGACTTCATCTCCTAAAACTAATTCAGAAAATGTAAATGTAGGAATAGATGTAGGCGGTTTTGGAGTAAGTATGAATATAAATGTTGATGATGTGAATGAAGATTTTGATGCCGAATACTCTTCTACAACTACTATAACAACAACGACAACAACTAATGTTTCCGATGTAAATAATTCTGAAGTTGAAACAGAAGCCCCAAAGCCTGTTATATATGTTCCAGGGTATAAAGGGAAAATTGGTTGTCCAATACCCGAAACATCTGTGGTAACTATAAAAAGTGCTATTGAGAATGAAAGTTTTTCGAGTGATAAAATGATTACCGCTAAACAAGCCACAAAGAATAGATGTATTACTGTAAACCAAGTTAGAAATTTAATTTCTGCGTTTGATTTTGAAGACAAAAAGTTAGAGTTTGCAAAGTACGCATACGAGAGAACACACGACTTAGATAATTATTATTTGATAAATAATGATTTTGATTTTAGCTCTAACAAAGAGAGTTTAAATAAATACGTACTATCTAAATAGATTAAATTTTAAATAAATATTATTTTTGTAAACCCACTTAAAACTTTAAGTGGGTTTTTTAATGCTAAAAGTTATGAGAAAAGAATTAAAAATAGGAGATAAAGTATTTAATTCAAGGTTATTTACTGGAACAGGTAAATTTAGTTCTCCTCAGTTAATGGAAGATGCTTTAGTTGCTTCAGAATCTGAATTAGTAACGGTTGCACTTAAAAGAGTTTCCTTAGAAAGTAATAACGATACTATTTTAAACCATCTTAAACATAATCATATAAATCTTTTGCCAAATACTTCTGGAGTTAGAACAGCCAAGGAAGCTATTTTTGCGTCAGAATTAGCAAGAGAAGCATTAGAAACAAATTTTATAAAACTAGAAATTCATCCCGATCCAAAATATTTAATGCCCGATCCAATTGAGACGCTAAAAGCTACCGAAGAACTGGTTAAAAAAGGATTTATTGTGATGCCTTATATACATGCAGACCCTGTTTTGTGTAAACGTTTAGA
>CALDTD010000286.1 GCA_937924345.1 uncultured Flavobacteriales bacterium
TCTTTATCAAAATCAATAACCACAGCACTTGTTGCCATTCCTAAATTTTCTAGCATTGGTGCAACTTTTTCAGTTACATTCGAAAATTTGACTGTAGCGTTTTCTGTATTATTTTCTAAAATAAATGAAGATGTTGGCACTGGATAATTTCCAGGAACTTGACGCCCTAAAACAAGAATATCTTTTTTTCCATCTTTATTAAAATCAATTTCATAAGCTTTTGATCCACTAATTTTGATATCTGGAGTCGCATTTGAGCTTTTGAAATCTCCTTTTCCATTATTTATATATAAACGATCTTTTAATCTTTTTGAATCTGCTGGAAACTCATAACCTCCACTTACAACATATAAATCTTGATCTCCGTCGTTATCTATATCAGTAAATAAAGCTCCAGAATCTTCAGAGAATTCTCCATCTTTAAAACTACTATTTTCTTGTGCTGTAAAACCAGTTTCGTTTTGAATGAAAAACTTCGCCTTTTTACCATACGATCCTCCAACATAAATATCTTCTAAACCATCGTTATTTACATCTGCAACAGCGATAGCCGGACCTAAAGTTGACATTTTATGCGGTAATAAAACTTGCGTTTGAAAATCGTCGTGATCGTTTTCCGTATGTTTAATCTGATTTGAAAACTCTTCGTTTGATGTAAATAATCTCTTTTCGTTTATGTAATTTTCTTGATCGATTGTTGTAGCTTTTTTCTTAGAAAAAACTAGTGTTTGATTCGATTTAATATTTTTAACTACCTCAGTATTTTTTGCAGCCCAAATTACTTTGATACTATCAATTTTAGATGCTTTACCTAAACCGAACAACAATTCTGGAGCTACAGAAGATTGAAAACCTCTTGTTAATGTTAATTCTTGAACCTGAGTTTGATTCTCTGAATAAACTTTCACCAAAGTATTGAATCCGAAACTATTTTGCTTGTCTCCTTTTAATTGGATTTTAATGAAGTTATTATTTTCTGAAGCATTGTTTTTGAAAATAGTAGCAACCTCATCAATATTATTAATTACTAAATCAAGATCGCCATCGTTATCTAAATCTCCGTATGCCACTCCGTTTGAAAAACCTTCATGAACAATTCCCCAATCTTCATTTGCTTTAGAGAATTCTAATCCATTGTGATTTTGAAACATGAAGTTGTCTATTTTTTCACTTGGAATTCTTTTCGTTTTTTCTAAAAGTGATAAATTATCATATTTTTCATCACCTATTTTATTAAAAAAGTCTTTGTTATTAACTTCTCTTCTTGTTCCGTTAGTAACATATAAATCTTTAAATCCATCGTTATTAAAATCAGCAAGTAGCGGAGCCCAACTCCAATCTGTAGAAGAAGTTCCTGTTAATCTCGAAATATTTGAAAACTTTGGAATTCCGTTTTCAGCATATCCAGAATTCAATTGAAAACAATTATGCATATACTGATAATGAAAACCATATAATAGTGTTTCGTAAAATAATCTCGGATTCATACTCGACATATTTGCTTTTTGTCTACGATTATCATCAGAATCCATATCTACTTGAAAAATATCCATAAAACCATCATTGTTCACATCGGCAATGTCTATTCCCATTCCATAAAAAGCAGTTTGAGAGGTCGCTTTTTTAATCACCTCTTTAAAAGTTCCATCTTGATTATTTAAGTACAGAAAATCAGGAATACTATAATCGTTAGAAACGTATAAATCTACCCAACCATCGTTATTAATATCTGAAGCAGTAATTCCTAGGGAGAAACTATAATTTTTTACGCCACTTTCTTCAGAAACATCAACAAATTTTCCATTATCATTTCTATATAATTTATCTGACTCTTCACTAGTTACATTTTGCATGCGGTGCTTATATACCATATTTGAAGTAGAAGGATGTGCTCTAGGATAATTTGCGATGTAGGCATCTAAATCTCCATCATTATCATAATCGAAAAAAGTTGCTTGTACAGCATTTCCATTATCTGCTAAACCATATTCTTCTGCTTTTTCAGTAAATGTATTATTCCCGTTATTGATGAATAATTGATTCTTTTTATGCTCTCCAATACCAGAAACTGCACAATAAATATCTAAATATCCATCAGTATTAATATCTACCATTGTTGTTCCTGAATACCATCTATCGTCACCAGAAATTCCAGCAACTTCAGTGATATCTTCAAAAGAAAAATCTCCTTTATTTAAGTATAATTTATTTGAAACTTGATTTCCTGTAAAAAAAACATCTAAAAGTCCATCATTATTTATATCACCAATAGACACACCTCCACCCATATAAATGGACGTGTATTTAAAGTAATTCAATGCATCTGTTTCTGTTAAGTTATTACTGAAATCAACCTTAGTATTTGTTGATTCTAGTTTTGAAAACAACTTTGTAGTAACCTTTTTGGTTGTTTTAGATTTACAATTAAAGAGAAAAATAAGTAGTAAAAAACAAAAAATATACCTCATAAAGAGCAAGTAAATAAATTAATAAAGCAGCATGAAAAATCATACTGCTTTACTAAGTTTAGATTATTAATTCAAATACAATCTACAGCTGATATTTTACATGAATTAGTATCCTGCATTCTGATCCGAATCACTTAATTCATTATTTTTATCAATTTCAGTTTGAGGAATAGGGAATAAATCATTTTTAGATGTATACCCTGTTCCAGCTAATTCTGTAGCAGCTCTATTCCATCTTACTAAATCCCAAAAACGTTGACCTTCATGAGCTAACTCTAAAAACTTCTCGTTAACAATAGCATCAAATAAGTCACCACCAGTAGTTGTAGCAGCGATATCTGCTAAACCAGCTCTTTGTCTGACTTTATTTAATTCTGTTCTTGCAGCAGGATCGTTTCCTGATTGGTTATAAGCTTCAGCAGCTAACAATAATACTTCTGCATATCTAAATAAACGGAAATTCGTTGTATAATTTAATTCACGTACACCATCAGAACTAGTATCTTCTGCTCTTGTAGCATATTTTAAACGGATTGCTCCTTCGTAGTCCCAGATAGTACCTCCTGGAGCTTTAGTAGGGTCTACAGCCCCACCAGCCGCAACCAACTCAGATTCAGTCAATAATGTAGCTCCCTTTCTAACAACATCTCCACTGGCATCGAATGCATTTGCTAATTTACTAGTTGGTAAGTTGAAACCCCATCCATTTAATAATCCTACAGAATTTACATTAAAAATTTCATCACCTCTTGGTCCCATTAACTGGATATGTAAGTTACTTTCGTTTCTTCCTCCCCAAGCTATATTACCCCAATCTCTTCCTGTCGTTGAAATATAACCTAACTCCAATAATGACTCTTTACCAAACTCACTAGCTTCTGTCCACACATCCTTAGGAGTAGCTTCCAAATCATGTGCTGGATCATTAATTACAGCTTCAAAAAATGGAATTGCTTGACTGTAATTTCCTTCAAAAACCAAAACTTTACCCATTAAAGCTTCTGCAGCTCCTTTAGAAACTCTAAAATTCTGCGACACTGCCGATTTAGAAGGTAAAAATTGAATAGCATCTGTTAAATCCGCTTTCACCTGTGCGTAGATGTCACTACGTGGAGATTTAGGACTTGAAAAATCTTCAGCAGCAGTAGGCAACTTCAATCGTAAAGGTACATCACCAAACATGGTAGTTAACTCGAAATAACACCAAGCTCTAAAGAATTTAGCTTCAGCACTTGCTCTATCTTTGTTAGTTAAAGTACTAGTTTCTAAATTTTCTATTACCAAATTAGATAATGCAATAGTTCTGTAGTGTAAATCCCAAACACTTCGTATTGATGAATTTGATGTAGAGACATTTGTATAATCATCAATATCTTGTAATTGTTGTTGGTCTGCAGGATTTCCACCTGCAGCATTGGCATCATCTCCAGGTAATAATTTCACTAAAAATGCACTATGCCAATCTCTTGCATAATTAAACTGCATTAAATCATATATTCCTATAATAGCTTGTTCAACATTTTCCTCTTCCAAGAAAAAAGTATTAAGATCTTGTACATTTTCTGGAGGATTAGTTGTAAAATCCTCACTACATGCAATAATTCCTAAGCAAATAAATGCTAATCCAAAAATTATTTTTTTCATTTAATTAATTTGTTTGTTTAAAATGATTAAAAGTTAACTGAAAATCCAAAAAGCGCTCTCGCAGCAGTTGGATAAAAACCTCTATCTACACCTGTATCATCAAATCTGAAGTTTCCAACTTCAGGATCTAAACCGTTATATTTTGTAAACGTAAAATAGTCATCTAAAGATACGTAAAGTCTAACTCTATTCATACGTAATCTATTTGTAAAACTTTCTGGTAATGTGTAACCTAATTGAATTTGTTTAATTCTCATAAAAGATCCATCTTCTACAAAGCGATCTGAATCTCTTCGATTACCATTAGGGTCTCCGCGCACTGCTCTTGGAATATTTGTCTGATCTCCCTCTTCTTGCCATCTGTTTTCCCAAGCTCTTACAGTTGGTGCAAAAACACTAT
>CALDTD010000287.1 GCA_937924345.1 uncultured Flavobacteriales bacterium
AAACCTGATCATCAGATAATTTAAACTTCTTTTGTACAAATTGAGAAATTCTCAAGTTAGCTTGATGGGGAATTAATAAATCTATATCCTTAGATTCAATATTGTTCTTTTCTAACCCTTCAATTATAGCTTCAGAAAAACGTGTAACGGCATGTTTAAAAACAAATGGCCCATTCATGTAAGGGAAGTAAGATAAATCTTCTTCATTATTCTCGAAGTGTTTAACCCACTTTGTTGGATTAGGACTCACAAGGGCTAATTCCTCTGCAAATTGACCTTCAGAATGTAAATGCGATGATAAAATTCCTCTTGAATTGTCTTCTGTTCTAGTTAAAACAGCTGCTCCTGCACCATCACCAAAAATTACTGCCATATTTCTACCTCTTGTAGACTTGTCTAACAAACCTGTTTGTGCTTCTGCTCCAACAACCAATATATTTTTATACATTCCTGTTTTTATAAATTGATCCGCCACAGACAAACCATAAATAAATCCAGAACACTGTGCTCTTACATCTAATGCTCCAACAGTAGGCATTCCTAATAAATGTTGCAGCTGAACCCCACCACCTGGAAAATAATAGTCGGGACTTAATGTAGCAAAAACAATAAAATCGATTTCTGAATGTGACAAACCTGAATTTTTAATCGCCATCTCACTCGCTTTTACAGCCAGTGTAGTAGCAGTTTCTCCAGATTCTTTATCTAACCATCTTCGTTCTTTAATTCCCGTTCGTTCTTGAATCCACTCGTCGTTGGTGTCTATAAACTTAGATAAATCGTCGTTAGTAACTATATTTTCTGGAACATAATGACCAGTTCCGATAATTTTGGAATTAAACATATCTGCTTGTTTGTCTTATTTAATAATGTTCAAAGCTAATAAATTTTACCAATAACCAAAGTATATCAATTCTTAACGTGTATATTTACGACGCCAAACCGTTCTATCGCTCTAACAAAGGTTAGTGAGGAAAGTCCGGGCAGCAAAGAGTAGTATGCTTCCTAACGGGAAGAGTTTCGTTTATTCGAAATATAGAAAGTGCCGCAGAGATTTAGACTTCCTTTTGTAAAAAAGGTAAAGGTGAAAAGGTGGAGTAAGAGCCCACCAGTACAAATGGTAACATTAGTAGCTAGGTAAACCTCATACGCTGAAAGACCAAATATACCAAAGCGCATAATTAACCTTATGCAAAGAGTTACTCGCTCTATTTGGAGGGTAGGTTGATAGAACTTATTAGTGATAATAAGTCCAGATAAATGATAGAACTTAGTTTTTTTTAAACTGAGACAGAACCCGGCTTATAGGTTTGGTATTTTTTAACTTAAGTATTATAAAATGGATTTCATACCACAAAATATCGATGATTTTTCTGCTGATCATACTAGCCCCGAAACAGCTTTACTTTATGACTTAAACCGTCAAACGCATATACAAATAATGATTCCTCGTATGCTATCGGGACACATACAAGGACGAATTTTGAGTTTATTTAGTAAAATGATAAAGCCAAAAACTATTTTAGAAATTGGAACTTATACGGGATATAGTGCTTTATGCTTAGCCGAAGGATTAGCAAAAGATGGTAAATTACTTACAATTGATAAAAACGAAGAATTAGAAGAATTTACGCAGTCCTATTTTGATAAAAGTGACTTCTCTTCGCAAATAGATTTTAGAATTGGTAACGCAATGGAAATTATTCCCACATTAAAAGAAACGTTTGACATTGTTTTTATTGACGCTGACAAAGCAAATTATTCTAATTATTTTGATTTAGTAATTAATCAGACCAATACTGGAGGATTTATAATTGCAGACAATGTGCTCTGGAGTGGAAAAGTCGCAAAACCGATTGACCCAAAAGACAAGGATACTCAAGCAATGGCAGATTATTGTAAAAAAATACACGAAGATTCTAGGGTAGAAAATATTTTAATGCCCGTAAGAGATGGGTTAATGATTGCGAGGAAATTATAAAAAAACCCATACAGATTTGAGGTTTGTTAAACTTCTGTCTAACATGGTTGAGAACGCAGCTAAAGGTTTGTAATCCGACTGGCGATCTAAAAGAACGGTCGGCACGCCATTGCTTAAGCGATTAATCCCCAATTTTTATAATTGTTAAGTTTAAAAAACTATACTGTATGGGCGGCTTTCGCCTAGAATTAAAACTGACCTCGGTGGGCGTTAATTCATAACACAAAAATAGTATTTTTGTAAGAGAACAAATTACTTTTCTATGAAAATAAGATTTTTTAACGTTATCCCAAATCCACTGTCAGATGAAGACTTAACAACCTCTGAAGCTTGGGATGCAAACTTAGTGTTAGAAGGTAATTCTCCTTACTTTCTTTCTTCTAATTCTGGAAAGGGAAAAAGTACTTTTCTAAATTATATATTTGGATTAAGAAATGATTATCAAGGTAAAATTGAAATTAATGATAAAGAAACTAGAAGCTTTACATTAGATGATTGGGCAAAGTTAAGAAAAGATAACATAGCCTATTTACCACAAGATCTTCAGTTGATTCCCCACCTTACAGTATGGGAAAACTTATGTTTAAAGAATCAACTAACTAATCATTGCTCGGAAAAAGAAATCAAAGATTTTCTCGAAAAGTACAATTTATTAGATAAATTAAATAAACCAGTACAGCAACTCTCTATTGGTCAACAGCAACGTGTAGCTTTAATTAGAACTATACTACAACCCTTCGAGTTATTATTACTAGACGAACCATTTAGTCATCTAGATGAGGAAAATATAGCAATTGGTTTTGAAATTATAGATAAAGTTTGCCAACAGCAAAACGCGTTTTATATTATTGCGACATTAGGTTATAATTATGGTGTAACTGCTAATAAAACTTTATTACTATGATTAGAAAAGCATTTAAACCAGCAGGAAATAAAATTACATTAATACTATCCACTTTAGGAACTATTGTAGGCCTATGTTTATTATTAATAGCTGTTCAAGTTTATAACGACATTAATATAGCTATAAAAAATAGCAATAATGACCAATTCTTAGTTATAAAAAAGCAAATTACAACACTTAATACCATTGGTGTTGCCTCATCATCATTTAGCACCTCAGAAATAGAAACCCTTAAAGAGCAATCATTTGTTAGCGAATTAGCTCCTTTTAAAAGTGGAAATGATTTTGAAGTAATGGTCATAATGAATATAGAAGGAAGCCAATTCCCGCCTTTTTCTACATTAGCTTTTTTCGAATCTATTCCCAACCAATTTATAGATGTTAAAACTAAGGACTGGAAATGGGAAGAAGGACAAGAAGAAGTTCCTATAATTTTGCCAAACACTTTTTTAGACGCCTACAATTATGGTATAGCTCCGTCTATGGGAGCGCCCCAAGCCAGTAAATCGTTGATAGGAAGTTTAAAATTTAAACTACGAATAAAAGGTAAACAAGGTAAAACAATATTTTATGGAAGAGTGGTTAATTTTTCTGATCGTGTTAACTCTATTTTAGTCCCAGAGTCATTCTTAAATTATTTAAATAAAACTTATGGAAATGAAAAACAAACAGAATCTTCTCGAATAATTTTTTCTACACCAAACAAATCTGACCCTGCAATTGCTTCTTACTTAAAACAGAATGGGTATGAAACCAATAAAGACCAATTAAAAGAAAATATAATACAACAAGTAACCAGTAGTTTATTTTACTTTTTACTTTCTATCGGTTTAATTATTGTTTTTTTGGCCGCACTTCTATTTTTACTATATAGTCAAATTATTATCAATAAATCAGAGAAAGAAATCAAGACATTACTATTACTTGGTTATAAATGGAAGTTTATAACCAAAAATATCATTTATTTATTCGCTAAGATTTATGGAGTGGTTACACTTATCTCATTTATTATTTTAATTATTTTTAAATGGGTTTTTGATGATTGGCTTGTAAATAAAGTTGACTTGATTTTACCAAGTTCCATCGCATTAATTACTTTTGTAATTGGTTTGGCATTTATATTGCTATTCTTGCTTATAAATTACTTAAGCATTAGTAAAGCAATAAAGAAAATTGCTCAACCTAGGTAATAAAAAAAGTGTTAAAACAGCTTTGTTTAAGCAGCTAAATGATAAATTTGGCGTCATTTAAACATAATCAATTATTAGAATATGAAAAATATAATTTTCCTACTTTTAATCACATTTGGATTAAACAGTTACGCACAGTACAATTTAAAATTTAAGATTGATGGTCTTTCTGATACAACTGTATATTTAGCAAGATACTTAGGAAATCGTCTTTACTACGCAGATACAACTGAATCTAAAAATGGAGTTGCTATATTTTCAAAGGACAATTATGATGGAGGGGTTTATGCAGTAATTTGTCCTGGACCAAAATACTTTGAATTTATAATGGCCGATAAAGAAGTGGAAATCGAAACTTCCTTAGACAACTTTATAAAAAACATGAACATTGTAAAATCTAAAGAGAATAAAATTTTCTATGATTACATCAACTATATCAACAAGAAAAAACCAGAAGCTAAATTAGTTAGTGAAGCAAAGGCTAAACTAAATCCAAAAAAAGATAAAAAGAAAGTTGCTGAATTAGAAGAAAAACTTGCTTCTATAGACAAGGAAGTCAAGTCTTATCAGAAAAAATTAGTAGCTGAAAATAAAGACTTGTTGATTGGGCGTATTTTGAATATGTCAATTGACCCTGAAATTCCTGCAGACATTCAACAGAATGATACTTTACGTTACAAATATTATAAAAAACACTATTGGGATAATATTATGTTAGCAGACGAGCGATTGGTGCATTCGCCTGTTTTCCATAATAAGTTGGAATTTTATTTCCAAAAAATGTTGTTGCAACAACCCGATACAATTTGTACTAATGCACATAATATTATTGGGCAAATAAAAGAAGGTTCTGAAATGTTTAAATACGTTGTACATTACGTAACTTATAACTATGAAACTTCTAATATTATGGGAATGGATGCTGTATTTGTATGTATGGCAGATACGTATTATTGCCCGCCAGAAAAAACAAAAGCATTTTGGATAGATAGTGCAAAATTGGTTGAACTTTGTGAACGTAAAGATGCTTTAATGCCACTATTATTAAATAAAAAAGCGCCAAATGTTCGGTTAGCTGATTCTACTGAGAAAAATTGGATTGACCTATATAAGGATGTTAACAACAAACATATTGCTTTATTATTCTGGGCTGATGATTGTGGACATTGTAAAAAAGAAATTCCAAAAATTAAAGAACTATATGATGAGCTAAAATCTAAAGGGGTAGATATTGAAGTTGTAGCCGTAGGAACAAGTTTAGAAAACGATGGATGGAGAAAATTTATAAAAGAAAAAGATTTAAAGTGGATAAATATTTCTGATTTCCCTGGTGCAAACTCTAGTCCAGAAAAGTATATTTACGAACTAGGTGTTACTGATTTACAAAGTCTGAATTTTAGAAAAACGTATGATATATTTAGTACTCCACAAATTTATTTATTAGATAGCGAAAAGGTTATAAAAGCTAAAAAACTGGATGCGCTAAACCTTGCTAAAATAATGGAATTAAAAGAAGGATTAGATGAATTAGAATTCACAAAAAAAGAAACAGTAGCGAAAGAGGAAGAGGCGAAGAAAAAGAAAGAACGTGAAGAAAAAGCTGCTGCAGCTAAAGCTGAAAAAACAAAATAAAAAAAGTACATATCCAAAACTAAAAAAGGTATGATTTATAAATCATACCTTTTTTGTGCAATAAAAATTAAGTATTTACTAAACCTCAACTTTATTCTTTTTTAGCCAATGTGCTAACACTACTAAATGCCAAACTCGACTCCACGTCACTTGGTAATCATTATTTAAAAACGACTCCCATAAATCTTCAATTGCTTTAGCATCAAAAAAAGAAGAATCTTTTAACCATTCTAGTTGTTCTTTGCAAAAAAAATTTAAATCTTCTTTCATCCACTTTTCCCAAGGAAAAACAAACCCCATTTTTTCTCTATTCACTATTTCTGGAGGCAATATCTCTCCCATACTTTCAACTAAAAGCTTTTTGGGAGTATATGGGAATTTATGTTCATCTGGAATACCATAAACATATTCTACAAGGTTGTGATCTAAAAAGGGTACACGAACTTCTAAAGCGCTTGCCATACTCATTTGATCAACATCTCTTAGCAAAACATTTTGCATATAAGTATTAATTTCTAAAAATGACACTTTACTTAAAAAAGGAGCTTTAAACCCAGGTTTTGGAGCTTCTATGTGAGCCGTTCCAATTTTAAAAACTTCGTTTTCTGGCAATGTTGTTTTATTTGTTATTCTCTTTACTTTTTCGTCATCCAACAATTGCCTATTGATCGGGTAATAATAAGGTAATTCTAAATACTTCTGATTAATAGTTTCTTTAATTTTA
The DNA here is from genome assembly GCA_937924345.1 of uncultured Flavobacteriales bacterium. Lineage (GTDB taxonomy): Bacteria > Bacteroidota > Bacteroidia > Flavobacteriales_D > Parvicellaceae > S010-51. The sequence goes on from CALDTD010000287.1 coordinate 6,432, forward strand.
TCAGTCGAAATAGATGGTCGAAATAATCGTAAACCATTTGCAATTGCTCTTCTAACAAATAGTGGAAAGGAGAACAACCATTTTTTATCCAGTAAGTTAACTGCTCTAGGAAAAATTTCATATCCTGCAAACAATTCATCCCCTCCTAAGCCAGAAAGTGCCATTGTTACTCCATTTTCTCGCGTTACTTTGGATACCATGTAGGAATTTAACCCATCTGCACTTGGATGATCCATCGCACTCATTGCATTGGGCAGCTCTGCTAAAAAGTCTTGGGGTGTTAAGTTAATTTCCTTATGCTCAGTTTTATATTTATCTGCAATAATTTGAGCATATTTTGCTTCACTAAATTCTTTTTCATTAAACGAAATAGAAAATGTTTTAACAGGTTTAGTACTAACTTCGCTCATTAAACCTACAATAGCACTAGAGTCTATACCACCACTTAAAAACGCCCCATAAGGAACGTCCGATTGCATTCTATTCTTTACTGCATTACCAAGCCTTTCTCTAACTTCTTTTTTT
>CALDTD010000288.1 GCA_937924345.1 uncultured Flavobacteriales bacterium
TATGGCTGGTGATGCTGCTGATCATGCTACTGGCGCTGCACACGATGCTGCTGATGCTGCACATGACGCTGCTGACCACGTTGAAGAGCACGCTGGACACTAAGATATTTTTTTTTATAATCTTACAAAAAGCTATTCTAAGGAATAGCTTTTTTTTTGGAATAAACTAAAGTTTTACGCTATGAAAGAAGAATGGAAATCCATTGCCCTAGAAGCAGCAAAGAAAGCTGGAAATAAAATTCTAGAAATTTACAATACAGATTTTAAAGTCATAACAAAAAAAGACCTATCTCCTGTAACAACTGCAGATCTAGCATCTAATAAAATTCTTATTAAACATTTAAGTCAAACTAGTATTCCTATTCTTACAGAAGAAGAAGATTTTGGTAATTACGAAAATAGAAAAAACCTGCCCATGCTTTGGGTTATTGATCCACTAGACGGTACAAAAGAGTTTATAAATAAGCATGATGATTTTTGCATTAATATTGCTCTTGTAGAAAATCACAAACCTATTTTTGGTTTAATTTACATTCCAACAAGAGAAGAAACCTATTTTGCTATTAAGGGAAAAGGAGCTTTTTTAATCAAAGGCGAAAATAAATTCGAATTACCAAAAATAAAAAATAGAACCAATTATGTTTTTTTGAAAAGTCGCTCACATCCAGATAAAAAACTAGAAGATTATCTTAAACAACTCAAAAAAAAGGAACCTACTTTAACAATAAACATTGTAGGAAGTGCAGTAAAATTTTGTGATATTGCTTATGGAAATGCTGACGAGTACACACGTTTTAACCCGACTATGGAGTGGGATACAGCGGCTGGACAAATAATTATGAATGAAATTGGTAAAACACTAATTGATCATTCTACAAAAAAAGAAATGCTTTACAATCGAAAGAATCTAAAAAACAACGGTTTCACAGTGAAATAGAAACTAAAAATAACTATTCTTTAAGTTTCTTAATGAAAATTACGTATAAGAGCTGTTTGTAGATAAAACTAGAAAGGTTACTTTTACATAAAGCATATTTGTACTACTCCCATACTTATAATTACAACATGAAGAAGAAAGCATTAATAACTGGAATAACGGGGCAAGATGGAGCCTATTTAGCTGAGTTTTTATTAGACAAAGGATATGAAGTTCACGGAGTAAAAAGAAGGGCTTCATTATTTAACACCGCTAGAATAGATCACTTATATAAAGATTTACACGAAGAAAATGTAAACTTCGTATTACACTACGGGGACCTTACGGACTCTACCAACCTAATCCGTATCGTCCAAGAAGTACAACCAGACGAAATATATAACCTTGCTGCCCAATCTCATGTACAAGTTTCTTTCGAGGTTCCAGAATACACAGCAGACTCTGATGCTATAGGAACGCTTCGTATTTTAGAAGCTATCCGCATATTAGGACTAGCAGAGAAGACAAAATTTTATCAAGCTTCTACTTCAGAACTATATGGTAAAGTTCAAGAAGTGCCACAGTCTGAAACGACTCCGTTTTACCCAAGAAGCCCTTATGCTGTTGCTAAGTTGTATGCCTTTTGGATCGTAAAAAATTATCGCGAAGCTTACAATATTTATGGTTGCAATGGTATTTTATTTAACCACGAAAGCCCATTAAGAGGAGAAACATTTGTAACACGGAAAATTACTAGAGCAGTCGCTAAAATTTCTTTGGGAATGCAATCTAAATTGTATTTAGGTAATTTAGATGCCCAACGTGACTGGGGGCATGCAAAAGATTATATAGAAGGTATGTGGTTAATGCTGCAGCAAGACACACCAGACGACTATGTGTTGGCAACAGGTGTAACTAATTCTGTTCGTCACTTTGTGAATTTAGCTTTTGCAAGAGTTGGTAAAAAACTGAGATGGGAAGGCGAAGGTATAAATGAGAAAGGTATTGACACGGAAACTGGAGCTATTTTAGTAGAGGTTGATCCAAAATATTTTAGACCAACAGAAGTAGATTTACTAATCGGTGATCCGACTAAAGCACAAAAGGAATTAGGGTGGAAACATAAATACGAACTTACTGATCTTGTAAATGAAATGATTGATGCTGATGTTAAAACATTTAAGAGAGAAAAAGCATTAAAAGAGCAAGGATTATAAAAAACCTCTTTTTACAGGCATTCTAATAACAACAAACTAAAGGCAAGGTAACAATATGAATAACAACGATGTTTTACGTAAAATTAGATACACTTTCGATTACAATGATGATAAAATGGTTTCTATTTTTAAACTTGCAGATGTTGTTGTGGATCGTGAGCAGGTTACTAAATGGCTAAAGCGAGATGATGCTGAGGGTTTTGAAGGAATATATGATAAGCAGTTAGCTACTTTTCTAAATGGGTTTATAAACCTTAAAAGAGGTAAAAAAGAAGGAGAACAACCTAAACCTGAGAAAACATTGAATAATAATCTTATTTTAAGAAAACTAAGGATTGCATTAAACTTAAAAGACACAGATGTTTTAGAAATATTAGACTTAGCAGATTTTAGACTAGGAAAATCGGAGCTGAGTGCTTTTTTTAGAAAGCCGACACATCAACACTTTAGACTCTGCAAAGATCAAGTAATTCGAAACTTTTTGCATGGAATGCAATTAAAATACAAAAAACAAGAACCTAAATAATTATGTATAACTTACCTGAAGTATGGAAGCCCCTAATTTTAGACGAAAAGATTTCTGAGCGAGAAGTTTACTTAATTTCTAATCACGGAAGAGTTAAAAGCCTTAAAGTAGATAAGGAAAATGGTATTTTACTTGGGTCTTCTTATACTAATGGCTACCGATCTTTAGGGTTAACTCAAAAAAGCGGTAAAAGAACAGCAAGATATATTCATAAATTAGTGGCTCAAACTTTTATAAAAAAAGATAGTGAAGATCAAAAATTTGTGATTCATTTAGACCATGACAAGGATAATAATTTAGTTTCTAATTTAGCTTGGGCAAATAAAGAACAAAGATTTAATCATTTACGCATCAACCCTAACTTTAAAAACACAATTAAAAATTCAAAGTTAACTGCTGGAAGGGTAAAGATGATTAAAAAAAAGCTACTTGACCCCAAAAGAAAAACAAGAATGAAAATGCTGGCTAAACAATTTGGAGTTTCTGAAATGCAGTTATACAGAATTAAAACTGGTGAAAATTGGGGGCATGTAAAGATTGATTAGAAAAATGCCCTAACCTGCACTCCCCCAGTATGAATTGTACTAGTAGCATCGCTCGTTCTACCATTGTAATTTAGTGTTAGCTGTAAATTATTTGCCAGAGTTCTCTGAATGGAGCAATTCCAAGTATAATTAACTCCAGGTTGTAATGCATCTAACATCTCAAAAGCCACAGTTGTATTTTCTTCCCCAATATAAGTATTGTTTATATAATTAAATGAAGCTGTCAAAATACCTTTCTTTAATTGATTGTATTTTAATTCTAAACCTAAATCATTTATAAAAGCCTTCTCGCTAGCAGTTGGTAATTGATTTTGCTTATCGGTATATTTTCCAATCACAGAAAGTCTAAACTTTGTAGAAGGTTGATACGAAAGCTTCCCTTCTATTAATTCTGAAACAATTAAATAGTTTCTATTGTTTGCAAAATCGACTGTAGATTCTTTAGTTTCCAACGCTCCTTTTAATTGAATTAAAAAAGACTTAGTAATATTCCAACGCGTATTTAACCCATTGCTTTTTCTACTTCTAGCGTCAAATCCACTGGCAAGTAATGTCTTATTTTG
>CALDTD010000289.1 GCA_937924345.1 uncultured Flavobacteriales bacterium
TTCAAAAGTTTGTGCAAAGCCACTGTAGCCATCGTCGGTAGCTGGTGAGTTAGCTTCGTTAATGGTGTTCATTGATATCGCCGTAGGAGTGTTCGATTTATTAATTGCATATTCTAGCGTGTCAATAATTGTATGTGTACAACTAGTTGTATCAAACTGAGCTTTACCTATTATGGTTAGTGCTAGTATGCTTAATAGTAGTATTGTTTTTTTCATAGTTGAATTTTTAATTTTGATTAGAAGACTTCGAAGCAAATATAGTGCTTAATGATTAAGAAAAAAGATAAGAGTTTTAATGGTTTAAAGTTTAACTCCATCTTAACAAGCTAATTTTAGTTCTTTTGATTAAAAAAGCTTGTCTCTTGCATTAGCTTCTCAATATCTTCTGTTGATTTAGGTATGCAATCTGATAGTACTTCTGGTTTATCATTGGTAATTAATACATCATCTTCTATTCTTACACCTATATTCCACCATTTTTTATCACACGGAGAACCTTCTGGAATATAGATTCCAGGCTCAACCGTAATTACAGAATTTGCTTTTAAGGGTAAATAAGTTCCAACATCATGTACATCTAAACCTAAGTAATGAGAGGTTCCATGCATGAAGTATTTTCTTACCCCAATTGGAGATTCTATAATTCCCAGTTTTTGTAATTCTTGAGAAACTACAGAAGTTGCAGCAATATTTGGATCCCAAAAAGAGTTTCCTTTTTTGCATTTTCGAATACCTGCTTTTTGAGCTTTTAAAACAATGTCGTAGATTATTTTTTGTTCTTTAGAAAACTTTCCATTTACAGGTAAGGTTCTTGTTACATCTGCTGTATAACCATGGTATTCTGCTCCAACATCGCTAACTAATAAGTTATCTCCACTCATGGTATTTCTGTTAGTGTTGTAATGTAGTACACAAGAATTTTCTCCACTTCCTAGAATTGATGGGAAACCTGGATATTCTGCGCCGTTAGATTTAAAAATATATTCTATAATTGCCTCAGATTGAAATTCTGTCATTTCTGGTTCTAATGCTTTTATTAACTCTATTTGTGCGTCACAAGTAATCGATATTGCTTTTCGCATTAATATTAATTCTTCAGCTGATTTTACTTCTCGTAATTTTCCCATCCATTCAAATAATTTAGATTTATCAACTACGTTCTCTTTTGCTTCGCTTAGTTTAGCATCGAATTGTAATGTTAAATTATGTAAGTCAGACTTATCAAAAGCATTGTCCTTAATGTCTTGCGCAATAGGGAGGTGATAAATGTGGCTAAATTGTTTAAAATTAAAATCAGTTGTATTAAACATTTTGTTGTCTAATGCCGTTTCTATTTCTAATAGAAGCTCAGCACCAACTTTACCCAGTCTTTTTCCTGTCCAAATTTCTTTACTTTCGTCTTTGGATTGTACAAATAAAACCTCTTTAGTTTCCTCTCCGTTAACATTTGTAGGAGATTTAAAAATAACTAAAATTGAATGTGGTTCTCTTAATCCAGTTAAATAATAAAAATTAGGATCTTGGTGGTATTGAAAATCTACATCATTAGAGCGATTACGTACAGGGTTCGAAAAGAAAATTGCAACAGAATTATTAGGCATTAAGGCTCTTAATCTTTCTCTATTTTTTTTATGAAAAGAAGCAGGAAGTAAATCAGAGTCATAAATTCCAAAACGGTTGGTTTCAAGTTTTGCTTTATTATTTAGTTCTTGCCCTAAAACGAATAATACTATTAGAGAAAAAACAAATGAAAATATAATTTTAGTCATTGTGTTGAGTTGATGTAATTCAGTTTTACAGCAATTGTGCCAATTATAAACAGGTGTAAACAAAAAAACCTTGTTGTAAAAACAACAAGGTAAATTTTATTAAAAAACAAGAAAGAATTACTTAATTAATCCCTGAGATCTAGCTTCAGACATTACTGCTGAAATTCCTTTCTTATTAATTGTTCTTAGTGTAGAAGTACTAACTTTAAGTTTTACCCACTTATCTTCTTCTGGAATATAAAAACGCTTAGTAACTAAGTTAGGATAAAATTTTCTTTTTGTTCTTCTTAAAGAGTGAGAAACATTATTTCCACTCATTAATTTCTTTCCTGATAATTCACAGACTCTAGACATCTTGTATATAATTTATTTGTATTCGAATGTTATCTTACTAATTCAGCATGCAAATAACTAGATAATTCTCGAAGATTCCAAATGAATAAAAACTTATTTGTCAAGAATATTTTTGTTTATCTAAACTTGAACCATAAATACAATTATTACGAATAAGATTCGTTAACTTAATATTATATATAAAGATTGTATTAAATTTGTTTTAATGAAGTTTTTCCAGATTGTTATATTTATTCTATTAACAAACACAGTTTTGTCCCAAACTAATGCTCCTAAGTTTAGTAATGAATTCTTAAATATAGGAGTTGGTGCACGTGCTTTAGGAATGGGAAATGCTGTAGTAGCCTCTTCAGATGATGTTACAGCTGGGTATTGGAACCCAACAGGTTTATTAAATACAAATACAGATTTGCAGCTAGGTTTAATGCATTCAGAATATTTTGCTGGAATTGCTAAATATGACTTTGGAGGAATTACAAAAACAATTGATACCGCTAGTGCGTTTGGTTTTTCTTTTTTAAGGTTTGGGGTAGATAATATTCCTAATACTACCGAACTAATTGATGCACAAGGGAATTTAGATTATGATAGAATTACTTTTTTTTCAGCTACAGATATGGCATTTATTTTTTCCTATGCTAGAAGATTAAAACCTAATTTATCGGTTGGAGGAAATGTAAAAGTAATACATAGAAAGGTTGGCGAATTCGCTAATTCGTGGGGTTTCGGAATTGATGGGTCGATAGAATATACCAAAAAAGGATATCGTTTAGCTGCAATTGCGAGGGATGTTACTTCTACATTTAATGCTTGGAATTATACTTTGAGCGATGAGGTTGTTGAAGCTTTTACGTTAACAGATAATGAGATTCCTGAAAATGGATTAGAATTAACGTTACCAAGAATTGTCTTTGCTGCTTCAAAAAAATGGGATATTAATCAAAACTTTACTTTTCTTTCAGAACTAGATGCTGCAGTTACAACAGATGGTAGAAGAAATGTATTAGTTGTTGGAGATCCTTTTTCAATTGATCCAAGTCTTGGATTAGAACTTGGGTTTAAAGATATTGTTTATGTTAGAACAGGTCTAAGCAATACGCAAAGGGTAACTGATATTAATGATAAAGTGAGTTATTCCATTCAACCCAACATTGGAATTGGACTTAAATTTAAAGGAATTGCATTGGATTATGCGCTAACAGATATAGGAGATGCTTCGGTAGCTTTATTTAGTAATGTGTTTTCTTTACGGTTTAATTTAAACCCTCCAAAAAGGGAAGGTGAGTAAAAGGTGAATCAAAAGAATTAAGAATTATTTTGATTGATTAATTTTCAATTTAATAATTAGGTTTTTCTGTCTGTTACAATAACATTGTGTTATTATTTAGATTAATTACAGATAGTCTATATATTAAAACCTGAACTTTCTAAATCTTTAGCAAATTATTATATTCGTAAACGATTCGATTAAAGTCGAATTTATTAAACATCTTAAACAAAAAAGAACGTAAAATAAATTATGAGCATATACAGCGATTACATTCAGCAAATTGAAGATAGAAAAAAAATAGGATTACATGCCCAGCCAATAGATGGAGCAGATCTATTAAATGAAATAATTAGCCAAAT
>CALDTD010000290.1 GCA_937924345.1 uncultured Flavobacteriales bacterium
TCCAACAGCTGGATAACAAATATTGCTAGGGTTAGCATCTGAAGAAGCTGTAGTAGTTGCCCCAGGAAAAGTCCAACTATATGTGGCCGAACTTCCAACACCTGTTGACTCATTTATAAAATTAATACAATCCCCTTCGCATAATGTAGTATTTACTGTTGTAAAACTAGCAAAAGGATTACCACACATACTTACCGTAACATTAATAGTATTTGAAGATCCGCAAGATAAAGTATAAGTTAATGTATGTACACCTACTCCGGCAATAACAGGATCAAAAGTCCCTGCGTTAGCATCAGTAATTCCTGTTCCAGACCACGTTCCTCCTGCAGTTGTTACTGATAGATTACTGGCTGCATCTGTTGTACAAAATGGACCAAACGGTGCTATTGTAGAATCACATGAGGGAGTTGCCCCACACGGTTGTAATGATCCTGCGTTTGCTATTTCGAAAGTTAGACCATTTGCATCTTCGACTTGAATAGGAAAAGTTCCAGAAGGTGTAATTGTAACTCCATTAGCAAAAGTAGACCAATTTGTAACCATTACTCCGTCACAAATATTGGGAATACAATTTCCAAAAGGGCAACCACTACAGTCAACAGAAGTAGAAGAATTTGACCATGTATATGGAGCAGTTCCATTAGAAACTGTAAAGTCACCAGTCGCTTCTTGACAAACTGCTAAACATTCATTAACAATAATATCAATTGTTTGAACATCGCCACAACTTAAAGTATAAGTGATTGTATGAGATCCAGCACCAGAGACAGAAGGATCAAAAGTTCCTGCATTAGCATCGATAATTCCTGTACCAGACCACGTTCCTCCAACCGAAGCTGAGTTTAACATAACTGGTTGATCAACAGTACACAAATCATCTTGAGGATAAATTAAGGCATTACAACAAGTTCCTTGAGTTATACTCATATCATCAACGTAATAATAGGCTACATCTCCTGCAGCATTAAATCCTCCCCCTGCTCCATTGACCGCAATATTATTTGTACCTCCAGGCCCTTCAAAATTTCCAAAAGTAACAAACTGCTCACCTCCATTTGCTGTATATTGAAACTCTAATAATACCCAATTTATAGTATCTGTTATGTGACTTCCTGTATACGATACATCAGCAGGATGCCCATTAGTCGAAAGAGAAGAATTTGTTAGTCCAGCACAAGATATATTAAGTTGATTAGCAGTAAACTTTACGCCAAAATTATTAATTGCATTTGTCGAATTATCTGCTAAACTAACAAAAACAGATAAACAATAATCCTGTCCTGCAACTAATGGTGCTGTAAGCTGATTTTGTAAATACTCTTTATATCCATCATCATTTCCTAAAAGAGGATCCTGACTATAAGCAATTATGCCAGCATATCCGTTTCCTGAATTAGGCGTTTGACTACCTAATATATTATTAGGAACACCTGCACCTATTCCACCCAACGGATCACAAGTATTAAACAAGTCTGAAGTACTGCATGTATCTCCAACAAGGTTACTGTAAGGGTTTGTCCAATCAGTTGCATTTTCTAACGCACTGACACCAGATGGACACGGGCTAGAAGGATTCTCAAAACTACCATTTGAAATCATCTGAGTTAATCCAGGTAAGGAAAAAATCAAAACAATAAAGGTTAGTATTATTTTTGTCATAACTTATTTATACTTTCTTTACGAATTTAAAACAATAAACGTTGCCTTCAAAAAAAACTTAAGTTTTGTTATAACTATAATCTAATGAAGAAAATAGATTAATTCTCAACCTCAAATTTCTCGTCTTGCTCTGTTACAACAAAATATCTAGGATCATCAATACTCTCTTCAATAATTATTTTGAAATTATTATTTCCTTTAATTAACAACTTCTGACAGTCTGGACTTAAATGTTTTAGCGTAACTTTTTTCCCTACTTTTTCGTACTTATTTACCAAATTTGTAATCGCTTCCATTCCAGAGTGATCATTGACTTTAGACTCTATAAAATCTATTTCGATTGTATCTGGATCATTATTTACATCAAATTTTTCGTTAAAGTTTTGAATTGAACCAAAGAATAATGGTCCCCAAATAGAATAAACTTTTGTCCCATCCTCTTTAAAGGTTTTTCTAGCTCTAATACTCACTGCATTTTTCCATGCAAAAACTAATGCAGAGATTATTACCCCTACAAAAACTGCTACCGCTAAATCAACAAAAACCGTAACTGCTGATACAATAATTAACACTACCGCATCGCCTTTAGGTATTTTTCTTAAAATTCTAAAACTTGACCATGCAAATGTTTGTATTACCATTACTATCATTACCCCAACTAAAGCTGCTATTGGAACTTGTTCTATATATTTATCTGCAAATAAAAGAAACGTTAACAACGTTATCGCCATCATAATACCTGATAAACGTCCACGACCACCGGCATTTATATTAATAACAGTTTGGCCAATCATACCACAACCACCTGTTCCCCCTAACAAACCGCTTGTAATATTCCCTACTCCTTGTGCTACACATTCTCTATTACCGTTCCCACGGGAATCTGTTAAATCGTCTACTAAATTCATCGTCATTAGTGACTCGATTAAACCTACCGAAGCAGCTAAAAAGGCTGGTAAAGCTATAAATTTAAGTGTATCTAAATTAAAAGGTAAGTTTTGCCATAATTCTAAATTTGGAGTTGGAAACTGACCTTTTAGCCCTTCTCCTCCACCTTCTTTAATATATGAACCAACTGTACTTACATCTAGTCCAGAAATAATTACAACTGCAGTAGTAACTAGAATAGCCGCTAATGCAGCTGGAATTTTAGTCGTTAATTTAGGAAGGGCCCAAATAACTCCCATCGTTAATAAAACTAAACCAACCATTGTGTAAAGTTCCATTCCTTCCATGGGAATATTTATATATTCCTTAACGCCTGAAGCAGAAACCTGTAATTGCTTATGTGTAAACATCTTAACTTGAGCAATAAAGATTACAATTGCCAATCCATTTACAAATCCCATCATAACTGGGTGAGGAATTAATCGAACAAAACGTCCTAACTTAAATAAACCTGCAGCAATTTGTATTACTCCCATTAAAATAACAGCAGCTAACAAATAAAAATAACCCATATTTTCAATTGGAGTATCGAACAACATTCCTTTCTCATGTCCTTCGGCAATCATGTGTACAAAAATAACTGCAACTGCACCTGCTGCTCCAGAAATTAACCCTGGACGACCACCAAAAACAGCTGTAATTAAACCAATAATAAATGCTCCAGAAAGCGCTACAAGCGGATCTATTTGAGCTACAAAAGCAAAAGCAACTACTTCAGGAATCATAGCTAATGAAACCGTAATACCTGCTAAAATATCGCTCTTTGCGATAGCGGTTTGTTTTTTTATTAATTCAATCATCTATTTTATACTATTTTTGGAGTCGGCAAAGATAAAGTTGTTTTCTTTACGAAAGAGATTCTACACTTCTATTTTTAAAAAACATCTATTACATGTTAAAATATTACTTCATATACATATCTATTATAATCTCTTTTTTAAACAGTTGCAACTTTAAAAAAAAAGATAATCAAGAAGTTAATTCAACTATTAAAGAAAAAATAAAAAAAGATTCAACAACCTATATTAGCATTGTTGATTCTTCACCTAAACCATCTCCCTGTATTTGGGATACCTATTTTAAATCTGAAGGATTAGTCAATATTCAAAAAGTAGATTCTACATTACAAGTAGAACTAAAGTATTCTACCGAAGATAACTTTATGCAAAGAGATATGTATGGTTGTTTAGATAGTTGCTACCTCCAAAAAGATGTTGCTTACAAATTAAAGAATGCTCAAAAACATCTAAAAAGCATAGATTCTAATCTTTCATTATTGGTTTATGATGGTGTAAGACCTCGAGCTATTCAACAATACATGTGGGATATTTTAGATATGCCAATTAATGAAAAAGTAAAATTCGTGTCTAACCCTAAAAGAGGTTCTTTACATAATTTTGGTGCAGCTGTAGATATTACACTTTATAATTTAACAACACAAAAAGCTTTGGACATGGGTACTCCCTACGATTATATTGGAGTTGAAGCTTGGCCAACTAAAGAACGACTAATGTTAGAAAATGGAGTTTTAAACGAACAACAAATCAACAATAGAAAACTTCTACGTAAAGTAATGATTAAAGCTAAATTCTTTAATATTCAAACAGAATGGTGGCATTTTAATTCTTGCTATCGAAAGAAAGCGTATGAATTATATTCGATAATTGAAGGGATAGACAGTACTCTAATAAAAAAAGCTACTTTGAACAAGTAGCTTTTTAGTTATTTTTAATGTATTGCTGGTCTCCAAGGCATTTTCTCTATTACCTCTGCCTCTACTTCAAGTAATTCATTTAATCGCTTATCTACCTCTTCTTCTGGAAAATATTTGGTTCCCATTTTCAAAAACAAATCAACATGTTCTTTTTCTTGCTTGTAAAGGTTGGTATAGAACTTTTTGATGTCTTTCTCTACAGCAGCTTCACTAATCAGCTTAAATCGCTCTACACCTCTCATTTCGGCAATGGATGCTATAATAAGTCTATCCAAAAATCGACCATCTCTAGAAGTTCTAACGTGTGGTAAAATTCCTTTTAAGTAATTATCTTTTTTAAACGCTCCATCTAAATCTAATCCTCTAGTTTGCATCAATTCAAAAACTTGTTTAAAGTGCAATAATTCTTCAACCGCTGTCTGTGTTAACTCTGCTATAATTTTACTTCTATCCGGATATTTAGCAATAATAGACATACACATAGTCGAAACTTTTCTTTCTGCATCTGCATGATCTTGTAAAAACTCTTCAATATTCTCTAATACTTGGTTTGCCCATTCTTTTGGGGTATCGTATTTTAATTTAATTTCCATTTCAACCTTATTTTACTGCTAATTCTTTTAATTTAATAACTGTTTTCCAATTTCTAGTTGTAGCTGAAGTCTTTAATTTCTTTTCGAAAAAATTATTTGATAATTTAGACTTATGATATTTGTTAGTACATTTTAAATAAATTGCTTTTTCATTAATAATAAATTCATCTGGAGAAAATTCTAAATGCTGCAACTCCTCTACTAAACGTTCATTTGGAATCGTTTGTAAAAAAGTAACGTGAGTATTTTCAACATCTCCAAAAGGAAAATTATTTATCACATTTTCAACTTCCTTACCAGTTAAAACTATGGTCGGAACATCAAAACCATATTGATTTTCAATTATTTTTTTAATTTTAATCTCCAAAAATGACGGTTTAGTTTCATTATAGTCAAATCCAATATTACCGCTTTGAATATATGTTTTGACGTCTTTAAACTCTTCATTTTCTAACGAAGCAATTAGATCTTTCATCAATATTTTTCGATGACCACCAACATTAATACCTCTAAGAATACAGATATACCTCATAACAAATTAATAATTCTTTAATCTACGAGCCATATCACGTTTATCATCTTTTTCTTTTAGATCATGACGTTTATCGTGGAGTTTTTTCCCTTCTGCTAAGGCTATATTTAACTTTGCTCTTCCCTTTTCATCTATA
>CALDTD010000291.1 GCA_937924345.1 uncultured Flavobacteriales bacterium
CTTCCCATGATATTATATTTATTCACTCAAAAGTAAAAAATATATTAAGATTGAACAACTCAAATATACCTGTACTAGTTTTACATTCATTTCTTAAACTTAACCAGTTGGTTTTTATGCATTTAATTTTAAGCTTTCAAAAACAACTAAACATATCGACAATTGACTATTGATAAACCATAAGATTTTTATATTTTTGCCTTTAAAATGGAAAGTAATAAATCACATTGAAAAAAATTGAGGAACATATTTATGAATTATTATTTACACAGAATTGTGTAACTATTCCAAACTTTGGTGGTTTTGTAACTCAAAATAATAGTGCTAATTTTTCTTCAGAAGGCTCTTTTCTAACCCCTCCGTCAAAAACTGTTAATTTTAATAAACATCTAAAAAACGACGATGGTTTATTAACACATGAAGTAGCCAATTACAGAGCTATTAACTATGATTCAGCAAGCAAAGTAATTAAAGAGTTTGTTTCAGATTTAAGCCATCAATTAAAATCAAAAAAAAGAGTTGAGCTAGATAAAGTGGGCACGTTATTCCTCGATAATAATGATATATTAAGTTTCTCACCGTCTGATACTAACTTCTCTACTACCCATTTTGGTTTGCCAGTTCTGCAACCTAAAATTAAAGCAACAAAAAAATTACCTGTAACAGATACTTTATCAAAAGAAATTATAGAAAAAGTTGAAACTCCAATAATTCCTTTAGAGCAAACTAAAAATTCTAGAAAGACAAACTATTGGTGGGCAGCTGCTATATTAATACCAATTATTTTTTACTCTGCCTGGATTCCAATGAAGACTGATTTAATGAATGGTGGAAAACAATTTCATTACTCCGATTTAAACCCTTTTACATTCAATAAAACTAAAAATTACGAATCTAATAAGTTAGAAAATACTGTATTTGAAACCATAAATTTTAGTAGGGCTTACACCGATGATTTTCAAAAAGTAAATTTAGATACTAAAACTTATCTATGGGTTGATAGTTCTATTGAATTACCAAAAGCAGCTGTAAGAGAAACAACTTACGTTGAAAATAAAACAATTGAAGTAACAAATACTTCTCAGTTAAAATATCACTTAATTGGTGGTTGTTTTGGTAATAAAACAAATGCAAGCTCTTTTGTAAAGCATTTGAATGAATTAGGTTACGAAGCTAAAATCATTGATCAAAACCAAAACTTATATAGAGTTTCAGTTGGTAATTACTCTAAAAGAAGTACGGCTAAAAAAGCCAAAGAACGATTACTTGAAGAACAAGAAATAAAAGCTTGGATCCTAAAGAAATAATTAAAACTTTAAACTAACATACTAGTAGATTATGATTCCATTTTCTCCACCTAGAATTGATGATAAAACAATAGATAGCGTGGTTGATGCGCTTAAAAGCGGATGGATAACGACTGGCCCTAAAACCAAACTATTTGAGGAGAAAATTGCAAATTTTGTAGGTGGTGATGCTGTAGTAGCTTTAAATTCAGCCACAGCTGGCTTACAGCTTATTTTAAATTGGTTAGGAATACAAGAAGGAGATGAAGTTATAGTTCCCGCTTACACCTATTGTGCTTCTGCTAATGTTGTAATTCATGCTGGAGCAACACCTATTTTAGTTGATGTAAATACACACGATTTTAATATAAATCTTGAAGCAATAGAAAAGGCAATTACCCCTAAAACGAAAGCCATAATTGCTGTTGATATTGCAGGTTTCCCTGCAGACTATGAAGAAATTTATGCATTGATAAAATCAGCAGAAATAAAAAATCAATTTTCTCCCAGAACTGAAATTCAAAAAAAAATAGGGAGAATTACTTTAGTTGCAGATGCAGCACACTCCATTGGTGCTCATTACAAAAATAAAAATTCGGGAATGTTAGCAGATATGTCTTCCTTCTCTTTTCATGCTGTAAAAAACTTAACTACTGCAGAAGGTGGAGCTGTTGTATTTAATGTTGATGATAAATTTAATCATAAACAACTTCAAAAGGAATTTAAGACCAGTTCTTTGCATGGCCAGACTAAAGATGCGTTTAGTAAAATGCAAGTTGGAGCCTGGCAATATGATGTTATTGAAGCGGGTTTTAAATGTAATATGACCGACCTACATGCTGCAATTGGCTTGGTAGAGATTGATCGCTATGAAGAAACACTAACCAAAAGAAAAGCTATTTTTGATTATTATTCTAAACGGTTAAGCGCTTATAAATGGGCAAACATCCCAATTTACGAAACAAAAGAAAAAACCAGTTCATACCATTTATATCTACTTCGAATAATTGATTGCACTGAAGAACAACGAAATTTAATTATTCAAAAAATAAGCGAAAAAGAAGTTGCTGTTAATGTTCATTACTTGCCAATTCCAATGCTTTCTTTTTATAAAAAACTAGGATATAACATTCAAAACTATCCGAATACATTTAATAACTATAAAAATGAAATTTCTCTTCCAGTTTGGTATAATCTAACAGAAGAGCAAATGGAAACAGTTATCTCAACAGTAATAAGTGCCGTTGAAGAAGTTATAGGTTAATCATTTTTATTTTTAGTTAAAAAATGTACCTTTAAATTATGAGAAATACTACGATTAGTCACGATACTCCTTTGCAACCTTCGGAATTGATTTTAAATCCTGACGGGAGTATTTATCATTTAGACCTATTACCAGAAGATATAGCCGACGATATTATAGTTGTTGGAGATCAGCACCGTGTGAAACGTATTTCTAACTTTTTTGATAATATTGAAGTTATTAAAGAAAAAAGAGAGTTTGTTACACACACTGGAACTTATAAAGGAAAAAGAATAACAGCACTTTCTACAGGGATTGGTTGCGACAATATTGATATCGTAATTAATGAATTAGACGCAATAGCAAATATTGACTTAAACACTCGCCTAATAAAAAAAACACCTAGAAAACTAAATATTATTAGATTAGGAACAAGTGGAGCATTACAGGCTGATATCCCTGTAGATTCATTTGTAATCTCTTCTTACGGATTAGGATTTGACGGTTTAGCCCAATTTTACAATACTGATTTTGAAGCAGATGAACTAGCGCTACAAAAAGCGTTTATTAAAGATATTGATTGGAAAGAAGAATTAAACCAACCCTATTTTGCAAAAGGAAATAGTAAACTAATTGCTAGATTAGAAGAAGGAATGACCAAAGGAATCACAGCTACGGCAAATGGTTTTTATGGTCCGCAAGGAAGAA
Source organism: uncultured Flavobacteriales bacterium (assembly GCA_937924345.1). Lineage (GTDB taxonomy): Bacteria > Bacteroidota > Bacteroidia > Flavobacteriales_D > Parvicellaceae > S010-51. The sequence continues at coordinate 3,238 of CALDTD010000291.1, forward strand.
GTTTAAGACTTGCTCCTAAAGTTTCTAACCTAAATGAAAAATTAAATAAATTTCGTTTTGAAGGGCACAGAATTACAAACTTTGAAATGGAAACATCCGCATTATTTGCTTTGGGTGGGATGTTAGGACACAATACTGCTACGGTGTGTGCTATTATTGCCAATCGATTTACTAAAACATTTAGTGCTGATTATAAGAAAACTGTAGATGAGTTGATCAAAGTATTATTGGAGCGATTGGTAAAGTAATATGAAGTTTATTCTTACCCAAGTTATACTTGTTGCTAGCCTTATTTCTTTTAGCCAAGTTACCTCAACCAACTCTATTCAAAAAGCGATAAACCTACTTACTAAAGATCCTAGCTTAAAGCATGCTTCGATTAGTTTTTTAGTAAAAGATATAGATAAAGACTCTGTGATTGCTACCTATAATCCTGAGAACAGCTTAATTCCTGCTTCTACAATGAAGGTAATAACGACTGCGACAGCTTTAGAAATACTGGGCTCTTATAATAAATTTAAGACCTTGTTACAATACGACGGGTATATAGACTCAAACTGTACTTTGCATGGTAATATTTATATAAAAGGAGGTGGAGACCCTACACTAGGAAGTCGTTTTTTTAAATCACCTTATTTAATTGAAGAGTGGAGTCAGAAAATTGCAAATTTAGGAATTACAAAGATCGATGGAAAAATTATTGGAGATGCTTCATACTTTAGTTACGAATACGTTCCATCTACTTGGAGTTGGGGAGATATGGGAAACTATTATGGAACAGGTATTTCTGGTTTAAGTATTTTTGACAACACTACACACCTCTATTTTAATTCTGGTTCTAACAAAGGGGATTCTACTACAATTGATTGTTTTGAACCATACACACCTGATGTTGAAATAAGAAATAAAGTTCGTTCTTGGACAACTAAAAAGGATGAAGCCTACATCTATGGTGCTCCTTATGATGGTTTGCGTATTGTAAAAGGTAATATTCCATTAAACAAAGAAAGTTTTGATGTAAGAGGTTCTATGCACGAACCTGCTTATGTTGCTGCATTCGAACTGGAATCCAGCCTTTGGCGAAACGGAATTAACGTTTTACAACCAGCAACAACAACAAGAAGATTACAGAATGAAATGGTTCTAATTAACAAGGAAAGAATAAACTTTGATACTATAAGCTCTCCTTCAATCTCAAAAATAGTTTATTGGACAAATCTAATTAGTAACAACTTGTTTGCTGAACATTTATTAAGGCATGTTGGTGTAAAAAAATATAAGAATGGAAGTACTTTCTCTTCTACGCTTGCTGTTTCGAAGTATTGGAGAGCTAAAGGCATACTATCTACTGGTTTTTACATGAATGATGGGAGTGGTTTATCTAGGTCAAATGCTGTTTCGGCAACACATCTCGTAGATGTACTCACTTATATGAAAAAGAAAAGTAAATACAGTAAAACATTTTATAGTTCATTACCTATAGCCGGTAAATCAGGAACATTGAAATCCATAGGAAGGAAAACCAAAATTCAAGGCAACTTAAGGGCGAAAAGTGGGACAATGACTAGAATAAAAAGTTATGCTGGATATGTTAAAAGCTCTTCAGGTAAAAGCTTATGCTTCGCAATTATAGTAAACAATCATACATGCAGTGGCTTTCAAATCAAAAAAAAGCTAGAAAAAATAATGATTTCTTTAGGGAATTTTGCTGGATAAAAAATATTTTATTAGTCCCCCCTCATTTACTTTCAATTAACGTATATAATAGTAACCAAAAACAAATATTATGAAAAACTTTACTTTAACCACTCTTTTATTGAGTTTAATTTCATTAACTACCTGGGGACAATGCTCTGGTATTTTCGGGGTATCAACTGACAGTACTAACACAGCCACTTTTTATGCTGGAAATGAAGGTGGAGTGTTTGATTTTGGAGATAGTACTACTTTAACAGTAGCAGCTAATGACACTATTACTTACTCCTATTCTAATGCAGGGACATACACAGTTTTCTTAACAACTATTAATACACCATGTATTGATTCAGCTCAAGTTATAACCGTTGGAAATAATTCCCCTCCTTGTTCTGCAGATGCTAATTTCACATATAGTACTGATATCAATGGCAATGTCACCATAACTAATACAGGAACAGATGCTGACTTCGATATTCCTGCTTTAGGTCTATTAGCTCCAATATTTATTCCAGGAGGAGCTGACACTACATTTAATTTTCAAATTTCAGGGACATATCAAGTTTGTGCTTACGCTATCGATTCAAATAGTACTACTGCCTGTTCAGATCAGTATTGTGACTCTGTAGATTTTGGCACTAACAATAACTGTTCTGCCAATGCTAACTTTAGTGCTAACTCATTCAACAATGACTTAACTTATGATTTTTACGCTTTAGACTCGGCTAACTCTTGTTCTTATTTCTGGGATTTTGGTGATGGAAACACTGCTACTACTTGGTCTGAAACCCATACTTACTCAGTTGCAGGTACCTATACGGTAACATTAACTGTTGGGACTTGTGATAGTTTACCTTGTTATGATACTATTTCTCAAGTGATTAATGTAATAGACTCTAGTAATACAAACGGATGTAATGCAGATGCTAGTTTTTCTGCTAACTCATTCAACAATGACTTAACTTATGATTTTTACGCTTTAGACTCTGCCAACTCTTGTACTTACTTCTGGGATTTTGGTGATGGGAACACTTCAACTAACTGGTCTGAAAACCATACTTACTCAGTTGCAGGAACTTATACCGTAACACTAACTGTTGGAACTTGTGATAGTTTACCTTGTTATGATACAATTTCTCAAGTGATTAATGTAATAGACTCTAGTAATACAAACGGATGTACAGCTGAAGCTAACTTTAACTGGTTTCAGGCTTACGATTCAATCAACAATAATTGGTTAAACGCGGTGTATATTGTTGATTATTCATCTGGGAACAATTTAAGTTATAATTGGAGTTTTGGTGACGGAAATTCGTCTACACTACAATACCCTTCTCATAATTATGCTGCAATTGGTCAATACAATGTATGTTTAACAGTTATGGATGACGATTCTTGTGTAGCATCTTATTGTGACTCTATAGTTGTAGTAACTAAAGCAAGTGGATTTTCTTTACAGGTAATCTCACAAGCAATGGTTAGTGTTGAAGAGAAAGAAGAAGTTAATATTCAGAATCTTTACCCAAACCCTACAACTGGTAATGCCAACTTAGTTATACATTCAAACATATTTACAGCGGTTAATGTTAACATAATGGATTTGACAGGAAAAGTTATTAATAACAGATTAACTTCAATTAATACAGGGGAAAATAATATAGACTTATCTACACAAGAGTTAACACAAGGAATTTATATTATCTCTGTAACCAATGAAGAAGGAATAAATATAAACCAACGTTTAATCAAAAAATAATAGATTGTATTTTGTAATTTGAACAAAAGTGGCAACATTTGTTGCCGCTTTCATTCAATAAATTGGAACAAGAAAAACTCATACAAGCAGTCATCAAAAAAAAACGTAAAGCACAACTCGTGTTTTATCGTAAGTACTTTGGGTTACTTATGAGTTTCGCTTATAAATATTTCAATAATGAAGCAGATGCTGCAGCCATTGTAAACACAGCATTTTTAAAGATATTTGATAATTTAAATAAATACAATACTGCATCCCCAATTGAGCCTTGGATGAAGCGAATAACTATTAACCATATTATTGACGAGTTTAGAAAAAATAAAAAATTTACTGAAACGTTTATAGATAAAGGAGAAGAATCAAATAAAAAAAATGAAACGGATATAAATATTGTAGAGTTAGAAATTGAGGAAGAAAATATTTCGGCATTATTAAATTGCTTACCAAATGCTACTAAAAATGTCTTTTGTTTGTATGCTATAGATGGTTATAGTCACAAAGAAATAACTGAACTATTATCTATTTCTTACGAAACGTCAAAGTGGCATGTAAAGGAGGCCCGAAAAAAACTAAAAGTATTATTAAATAAACATCAAGAATTAATCGGTTGAAAAAATCAAACAACATAGATCAACTTTTTGAAAGTAAATTAAACAATCAAACTTTCGAACTTAAAGACAGTTATTTAGCTGATTTTGAGACGAAATTAAACACCTATAATAAAATAGGAAAAGGATTAATTTGGTTTATACTCGGAACACTTACTTTGACCACATTTTTATTTGATTTTACACTTTTACCCAAACACGAAAAGTTACACCATATAACCGAAGTTAAAGAACCTATAAAAAATTTAAATTTAGTACCTAATAAACAAATTCTAAAAAAGAAGACAAAACAAACTGCAACAGACATTAAAAACAGTAGCTCTAACGAAAAAAAACAATCATCGTTAATTACTAATAAAGATGCTTATAAGGAGTCTAATTCCAAAGAAGTAAAAATTAAAAATAATACTACGTTAGAAAAGGCACATACACAAAATAGAGTTGAGATTAATAAAGCCATTAACAACAAAAAAAGTAATAAGAAAAATAATTATTTATCAAGTTCTGAAAACCAACTAAATGATAATGAAAAGTTAAAATCTATAGAAAAAGATAGTAGTTGGATTGTAAAAGGTACTTCTATTCTACCGGAAAAAAGCCCCG
>CALDTD010000292.1 GCA_937924345.1 uncultured Flavobacteriales bacterium
AAGTATGGAAATACAACTGCAGCATCAATTGCGATAGCTCTTTCTGAAGCTGTGGAAGGTGGCAAAGTGAAAGAAAATGATTTGCTTGTTCTAGCTGCCTTTGGTAGTGGATTTACTTGGGGAAGTGTAATTATAAAATGGTAATTAGATAGCTTTTACTAATTTTATTTTGCCTTCTTTTTCTAATTGTTTTAACGAAGATAAGGTAGCTGCTATTGTTGTAATTGGTAATGTAATTAATATTCCTACAACAGGTATAAATAGCATCAGCGAAAAAATAGCTCCGTTCCCTATCGCAATATATTTATTGTTTTTGATAAAGCGTTTACTATCTTGATAGTTAAAGTGTCGCTCTAGTGTGTAGTCCATATTTCCAGCCCCAGCAAAATATGATTGTGTAATGAATAGTAAAATACTTGTTGCTAAGTTTATAACTGGTATTAAACTCAAAATCACTAGAGGGATTGTAATCGCTAACTCTATTATTAAATTTCTAAAGTTTAGCCGAATACCTCTAATCAAAAGTTCAAAAAATTCTTTCCAGGTATCAGATAAATCTAATTCTTTTTCTGTCAGATAAACTTCAATTTTTTCTGATAAAGGTGTCATAAAAGGAGCTGAAAGAGCCATTACTATATGCTTGTAAATAATTAATCCAAAAATCACTATAATTATTCCTCCCAACCAATTACTAATAGCAATAAAAGTCTCTTTTCCCCATTCCCAGAACCATAGTTTAGAGACATAATAGCCAATATTATCTGACAAAAAGTAAGCAGATAGAATAACACCTGTTCCTGCTAACAAGCCTACTAAAATAGGTATTATAAAAAACTTTTCTAGCTTTAGTTTTTTTATGTAAAATATAACTTTGCTATAATCTGCAATGCTAGTGGTAGTTTGTTTTATCATTAGATTTTAATTCCTATAAGAGTTACATCATCTAATTGTTCATTATCACCTTTCCAGTTGTTAAAATAAGTTTTGAATGTTTCCTTTTGTTCAGACATACCTTCGTTATGATATTTTAGTAATAAAGATTTTAATGTTTTTACTTTCATCTTTTTACTATCTATACCTCCAAATTGATCATAGAAACCGTCAGTAAATAAATAAACAATATCATCTTTCTTTAGCTTTAAAGTCTCGCTGCTAAATGGATCGTTTTTAATATATCGTCCAATAGGTTGTCGAGAAGCTTTCAGTATAGATAGTTCATTGTTCGAATACACAAAAAGAGAGTTATTGGCCCCAGAGAATTGAAGCATTTTTGTTTTTTTATTTATTCTACAAAAGCAAATATCCATTCCATCATTCATACCGTCTTGAAAAGAGTGAACTACAAATTTCTTTACATGGTTTAAAATCTCGCTAGTTTCTGTTAAATTTGATTGAATAACAGCTCTATTTAGCGCATTAGAACAAACTATACTCACCATAGAGCCTGGAACTCCATGCCCCGTTGAGTCGGCGACAGCTATATAAATATTTTCTTCATCTTCATAAGACCAGTAAAAATCACCACTAACGATATCCTTTGGTTGAAAGAAAATAAAGTAGTCTTGAAAATAACTTTTAAGGTGCTCTAGTGAAGGGAGAATAGCCTTTTGAATTTTAAGTGCATAATTTATAGAGTCAATAATATCCTTATTTTTTTCTGAAATAATTTTATTCTGATTTATAAATTTCATTTTTTGAGCATGGTCTTCATTTAAAATTTGCTTTGTAAAAGGAATGAAGATTAAGGCAATTAACAGTATTACTATAATCGAGATTAATGCTTGATTGAAGAATTGCTTTTTTACAATATTAGAAAACTCAGTAAATGATATGTCTGCTTCAAGAATAGCAACAACATCTCCTTTACTATTACGAATAGGGCTAAATGCCGAAAGCCAACTGCCGTTCTCTGATTTGTATTTTGGAATAGTTCCACCGGATTCAAGTTTATTAATTAAAACTTCGGGAGAATTTACGTACGAGTGTCTATAATAAACGTTTGAATCTGATCTAACAATATATTTAAATTGTTTTGCAGTTGTGTCAAAAATAAGCGTGTAAATTTCACTATTTAAATTGTTTTCATTTTTCGCAACAGATAAAATAGAATGAATTTTATCATACAAATAGTTTTGCCCTAATGCTTTTATTTCATCTTTGATTGTAATATTGTCAGCTAGTAGGCTATGTTCATCACCATTTATATTATGACTTATAGATGTTACAATAGCTTTTAATTTGTCTAGTTGTCTTAGCTCCTGTAGTTTTAGATTGTTAAAATATCCATAAGTCAAGAAAAAGCCGGCGGTAAGTATAATTAACAAGTAAATAATTAATATTATTCTTGTAGAAATATTTTGTAATAACTTTCTTAAAATAGAACTCATAGTGGAGCGGTATTGACTAATCTTGTTTGCCTATTGGATAAATAATTTGTTTTGAGAATTGTTTAGGAAATTTATCCAGATTATCAAAGCCTAGTTTTATTTTTTTTCCATCTTTTGGAATGTAAGCGGTTCTAAAAATGTAGTCCCAAATACTTAGACTAATTCCAAAGTTTACACCTTTCGAATGTTCTTTTGGTAAAAATCGTGCATGATGCCAAATGTGCATTTTTGGGTTGTTAAAAATATATTTAAATGGTCCATAACTTACATTTAGGTTTGCATGATTAAGGTGTCCGATAGCAATAGAAATATAGTAAACAATAAATGCGTCTTGTGGATTAAAGTTTCCGATTAGCATCATCATAATATATTTCATTGGTGTGTAAAATACATTTTCCATCCAGTGATAACGAAGATGCGCTGCAAACCCCATTTCCTCAACAGAATGGTGTACTTTATGAAATGTCCATAAAAAATCAAATCGATGAAGCATTCGATGTGTAAACCACTGAATTAGATCTAAAGTTATAAAAAATAGGACTAATTGAGTGATATATGGTAATTGCTTAGTGTCATAAATGATTAGTGAGTTTGCCCCATTTGGTAGCAGCCCCTCAAATAAAGTAGCTGTAGCATTAGAAAATGCCGCAAAAATAATAATCTTAAAGATATAAAAATTGAAATACATATAGAAAGCATCTAGCCAAAAATCCTTTCTAAAAGTGGCTTGGTTTTTACGCCAAGGAAAAGTTATTTCTAATCCCCAAACAAAAATAGAAAGCAATGTAAGCATCCAAAAATAATTCACATACCAAGGGCTAACTTGAAAAGTTATTTCTTTCCAAACATAGGTAGAAAAACTACTAAAAGAGTTATAGAAAACCGCCTTCAAATCCATTCAATAAAGATACTGTTTTTATAAAAAGATAAGACGCATCTCTTCTAATTCCTTACAATTTACTAGGTGACTATTTCTTCATTTCTTTTACAATAAGCATATAAACAGGGAAATGGTCACTATATCCATTCATGAAGTTAGGTCCAACATAAGTTCTGTGAGGGTATCCTTTATAGCTACCAGTATCATTCTTTAAGTATTCCTTATTGTAAACAACTGCTCTGAAAAAGCGATAAGAGTCAAAATTGTTATTTTTTGTTACAAATCCAGGGGTTAAAATTAACTGGTCAAATAAATTCCAAGTGTCTCTCCATGCAAGTGTTCCTATCCCATTTTTGTAAAATGTTTCCATAGGATTATAGAGTTTATTATCATTCATGTATTCGATCTTCTCAACTGTTTTCATTGCTTTTTTTACACTTTTATTAGTCGGATCATCATTTAAATCTCCCATATAAACAACTTTAGCATTAGGCTCAGCAGCTTGTATAGAGTCTATTATTTTTCTACCTAGTTCACCAGCAGCAATTCTTCTTGGAGCACTTCTCTTTTGTCCTCCTCTTCTTGAAGGCCAGTGTGCAACAATTACGTGCATTCGTTCTCCATTCAATTCTCCAGTGACTAATAGTTGATCTCTAGTTCTAAATGTTTCTCCATCTCCATAAGTGTTTAATGGGTATGCTTTTGAATTTAAGACCTTAAAGTATTTTGGGTTGTATAATAATCCAACGTCAATTCCTCTAGCATCAGGAGATTCATGGTGTACGACTTGATAATTTCTAGATTTTATACTTTTTACGGCAGCTAAATCTTCCAAAACCCTTCTGTTTTCTATTTCTGATACCCCAATTAAAGCTAATCCGTCTGGCATTGTTTCTACACCGATTTTACTAATAACTTTGGCCATGTTTGATAGTTTTTTTGCATAGCGTTCAGAATTAAAGTCTTTTTTTCCAAATGGGGTAAAGTCTTCTTGTAGTATTTTATTGGTGTCTGGATCCACAATTGTATCAAATAAATTTTCTAAGTTATAAAATCCTATCCCTGCGATTTCATAGCTTTTTTGGGGGTCTAGTGTAAGTTTTTGCGCTATTGATGAGGTTATGAACGAAATCCCAATAATTGTTAACAAAGATTTAATATACATATTTAATAGTTTTTGATTGTAATAGTTTAATTTTGCAAAAGATTAGCGCTTTAACTTTTTTTAACGGTGCAAATATAGTGGCTTATTAAACATAAATATGAAATTTGAAAAAATATTTTTTTTAGGATTTACGTTAGGTTTTGCGGCGTTTACAAATGCTCAGACTGATTCTTTAACTGTTGAGGATTCAATTTCAAATATTGTGCCGTTTACTGCTTCAGGAGCAGATTTAGAAGGTTCAGATGCTCAATTGCAAAATGTAAGTGGACTTTTACAGTCATCTAGGGATGTATATGCAAGAACAGCAGGTTTTAATTTTAGTGCTGCACGTTTTAGATTAAGAGGATACAGCTCTGAGAATACGCAAGTTGCTTTAGGTGCTTTACCAGGTAATGATAGAGAGTCTGGTTGGGCAATTTGGGGTAATTGGGGCGGTCTAAACGATATTACACGTTATCCAGAGGTTAACACGGGGATTTCATCTTCTCTTTATCAATTTGGTGGAGTTGGAGGTTCTTCTTATATCGATTTAAGAGCTTCGACAAAAAGAGCTGGAAGCCGCTTTTCTTATGCAGCAACTAATCGATCGTATAGAAACAGAGTAATGTTTACACACAATACAGGTGTATTGAAAAATGGATGGTCTTTTTCAGGGTCGCTTTCTGGTCGTTGGGCAAAAGAAGGTTATGTAGAAGGAACTAGATATAGTTCAATGGCTTATTTCTTGTCGGTAGGTAAGAAGCTAAATGAAAACCACGAGCTAAACTTTTCTGTTTTTGGATCTCCAACAGTTCAAGATAGAAGAGGTATTTCAGTTCAAGAGATTTATGATTTAACTGGAGATAATTACTATAATTCTTATTGGGGATATCAGACTGATGAGAACGGTGAACGTGTGAAGCGTAATTCTAGAACCAGAAATAATCACAAGCCATATTTATTGTTGTCTGATGACTGGAAAATTAATGAGAAATCTAAGTTGACAAGTTCTTTATATGCAATTACTGGAACAACAGGGAGTACAAATATAAATTGGAATAATGCAGCAGATCCGAGACCAAATTACTACAGGAATTTACCAAGTTACTTTAGGTCTAGAGGTGAAGAAGAAGCTGCTGTTGTAGCAGAAAACGCGTGGAGAGATGGTAATGATCCTACGACAAGTCAATTGGATTGGGATGCTATGTATTTCGCAAATTCGAAGAACTTACATACACTCGATAATGCAAATGGAACTGGAGAACAGGAAACAGGTAATAGGTCTAAGTATATTTTAGAAGATGCGCGAGTAGATCCAAGACAATATGGAATAGACCTAAATTATCAAAATGCTCTGACAGAAAAACTTTTTTTTACAGCAGTAGCTAAAGGAGAGTTATATACAAGCAGAAATTATAAAGTAATTAAAGACTTATTGGGAGGTGATTATTGGGTAGATGTTGATCAGTTTGCACAAAGAGATTTTGCAGATCCTTCTGTGGCACAAAATGACCTTTCAACTCCAAATA
>CALDTD010000293.1 GCA_937924345.1 uncultured Flavobacteriales bacterium
ATCCTGTTGTTCTTAATGACAGCAGCAGTAAAGATTAAATAATATATGGCGAGTAAATTAAAATTACAAAAGCTAATAGCTTCATTAAATCATGCTGTATCTAATTCAGTAGATTTTTTAGAAAAACAACATGTAAATAATTTACTCAAGTACTTCGATAAAGACGGGAACCCCGTTACTTCTGATTTCCAAGTTGGAGATGAGGTAATGAGGGTTCCCTTGTTTTGTTTAGCCAACCACCAATCACTTTCTTTAAAAGAAATAGAATTAGAGTTTGCTGTATCGCTTGCTGACACTGAGAACATAGAAACAGATCAGGACAACATTCATATTGATTTACATCACACAGAAAAAAAACGCAAGATGCATGTTAAAATAAAAATGGAAAACAATGGAACTCCTGAAGCAGTCAATCGTTTGAATGACGAGTTGATACAAAAAATACAACAGATTAAAAAATGATCGGCGGCGGTTTTGTTTGTCCTTCCTGCAGAACTCCTCTTGGTATCGACTTGGGGTTTATCATAGATAACCCAGTTTGTCAATGCCCATCTTGTGAAGCGATAATGAGTTTTCAATATAATGAAGAAATCGCAAAAGAATATAGAAAAGCTCTAAAAGAAATAGAAAATATAAAAAAGAGTATTTCTATATGAAAATAGCAATAGTAAGCGGCGGCTTCGATCCGCTACACGTCGGTCACGTTGAACTGATGCAGAAAGCTAGATGTTTAGCTGATGCGTTAATTGTTATTGTAAATGATGATGATTTTTTAACAAGAAAAAAAGGCAAACCATTTATGCCTTTTGAAGAAAGAAAAAAAATTGTAGAAAATATTCGTTATGTTGATATGGCTGTAAAATGTATTGATAAAGATCAAACTGTTTGTGAAACTTTAAAAGGTTTAGCTTCTTGTCGGACACTTATAGCCGGTCAACCTTATGAAAAACTTATGTTTTGTAACGGAGGAGACAGAACTTCCGGCGAAAATACGCCGGAACATGCTTTATGTCTTGAATTAGGCATAGAATTAGTTTACGGACTTGGAGATAAAATCCAAAGTAGTAGCTGGCTCACTAATAAATAATAATTGTAATTCAGGATATCAATATTCTAGAAATATTTCACTCTATCATTACAATATTATAAATAAACTAAAATTCACATTGTTAATGTATTAGATACATTTCAAATCATTATTTTAGTTTGAAATCATCACCGAAACCCGGTGGTGATTTTTTTTTGATTTTTTTTGTAGAAAACTTGTTGACGAATTTTATCATATAGCAGTAATAAAAATTTTGTTTAAAACATCAACATCGTTCGGAGGGAATTGCAAACCCTATAAAGAATAGAATGTTTCAGTCGCTCACAAAAATTTATTACATATTTTTACCATGACTACCTTTAACTTAAGCAAGAGGTCGAACTTTAGAGTTCGAGTAAATAACTACAAATTTATCACATTAGATTGTGGTAAAAATTCCGCAACTTATTTTGATGGCGAAAAAGTTTTCATTATCTCCCATCAAGAGTTGTTAGAACTTCCAATCAAGTATCCCGGCTACGCTTTTGTAGGTGAGGACGCTCATTTCGGAGTCCCAAGGACAAATAAATCCCTAGCTCAACCGTTTACAGCGCCACAGCTTCAAGGTTTGTATGAACTTTGCAGGGAAAATGATGTCATCTTGAGACTATTTCCACAAAAGTCAACACCAAGAGCTAAATTATATTCTAAATTAAAAAAATCTGATTTAGACGACCCTAAATCTATATACAAATTAGTATTAGATTTTGAAGAAATCAAGCTTAAAACCCCTAAAACATTTTTTGAATCGACTCAAGCGCAGAAAGAGGGGTATCGCATGAAAAATAAACTAAATAAAGTTTTAAATTACGCTCGTTATGGTGATTATAGTGATGAAAATGCAGCTTGGCTTAAAGACCACATGGAAGAATTGATTTCTAGGCTTTCTGAAGACGCCAAAAAGTGCTTTAATTTAGATGAATCAACTTGTCGATATAAAGTCAGCAGCAAGAAAAAAGGTTTTGAAGCTGGAGATTTAAGAATAAATCAAATCAGTATTCCCCAACTATACTCTATTCTAGCTTCTATGCAAGGAGAAATCGACGAAGAAAGTCTTGATATTTTACCTAACAAAGTTATTAGAAATTCTACTGGCGATTTACCAAGTTGGACTTTCGCAAAAAAACATTTGTTTTGTTTTAGCCCTTTTCACCAAAAAGGAGGAGTAGCTAGAAGCAATCTTTATTATCATGGTAAAAGAAACTGGATTATAAAACAAGTGAAAGAAAAATACAATGAGAATCTCAGAAGTAAAAACAGAGGTGAGTTTTCTTTAGAACAAGATGTAATTTTTCGCCATTACAGAAAAACTTACACTAGCGCTATTAAGGAAGTCTTCAATGCGATGAGAGACATGATTTCTAAAAGCTAGTTTAATGCGTCGTTGTAATTCACCCTTTCAATATTTTAAAATATTTCAGGAAGTCATTACAGCGGCGCATCTTTTAAATTTCTAAAGACTATAGTTCAGAATATCAATATTTAAAAATATTTCAAGGTATCACTATAGTTATTATTTTAAGTAAATTTATATTTCAGAGGTTCAATATACAAGATATATTTCATTTACTCAATATAGATTTACAATTTTTACAAGAAACTAGATATATAATTCAAAACATCAATATACAAGATATATTTTAGACTGTCATTATAATTTAGTTTCTTATTTTTAATTTTACAATAGACTTGATATAATTCAAAAAGTTATTATGCTTGACATAATTCATCCCTTCATTATACGGTCTATTTAATAATTTATAGATTGGATGTGTAATTCAAGGGATCAATACGCCAGACGTATTTCAGATTCTCATTACAATTCAATCTAAACTTTTAACTTGACTAATGTGATTCAGAACGTTAATATACAAGATATATTTCAAAACGTCATCGCATTAGTCATTTTATTTTATGATAACAGGAAAACCATTAACAGTAAATAAAACTTGGGGCAAAGAAGTCTGGCTTGTCAACAATGAAAAAGAAGATTACTGCTCCAAAATTCTACACATCGAAGCTGGCAAAAACACTTCGATGCATTTTCATGCGCTAAAACATGAAACTTTTTACGTTCAAGAAGGCACTTTAAGAGTCGATCTTTTAAATACATTGACTTGCGAAGTAACAACAGTTACAGTCCCTAAAGGAGAAACTTTAGAAATTGATAGAATTCGTCCTCACAAATTGATTGCAGAGGAAGAAGATGTTGTGTTAATTGAAACCAGTACTTTTCACAGAGACGAAGACAGTTACAGAGTTTGGCGCTAAACATAATTTTAAATAAAAGCCAAAGGAATAACTGATTAATACACTAAAAACGTGTAACATATATTAGACATGAGCAAGTTCGACGACGTAAGAATTCCATTATCTTATTTTAAAGAAATC
>CALDTD010000294.1 GCA_937924345.1 uncultured Flavobacteriales bacterium
AAATCATTAGGCAAAGAAATTTTCACCAAAGAAATAAAGCCTTACCTAGCGAATTTGACCTCAAAAAAAGAAGATCAATTACATACACTTGGAGTACATATTGGTTTTAAAATTAAAGAAATTACAACTCCAAATTCATCATTACTAATTACAGGCGGAGGTGCATTGAACCATTTTTGGGTGGAACAAATTAAAATACAATCAAGAACAAACATTACTATCCCTGCAAAAGAAATAATTGATTTTAAAGAAGCTTTAATTTTTGCTTTTTTAGGTGTACTTCGTATAGAAGGTAAACCTAACAGTTTAAAATCTGTCACAAAGGCTTCTAAAAATAATATTGGTGGTTCCGTTTATATTTATTGACTTTTAAAAAAAACTTTTTTTTTAGCTAAAAAAGTAGTTTAATTTAGATTAAATTATCGATTAAAATTATTGGTAACATAAGTTTTGGTTATTCTCGCTGCACCTATACTTATACTTAATTAATATGAACTGATCAATAATAAATAAGCATTATTTTAATTTCTCAATTTCGGATTTTCTTCCAATTTTCATTGTAATATAATCTTTATTTTTTCTTGCTCCCCTTGCAGGAGAATATTCTCGTCCATAAAATATGATTTGTAGATGCAGCTTGTTCCAAATTTCTCTTGGAAAAAGTCGCTTAGCATCTTTTTCTGTTTGATTTACATTTTTCCCATTCGTTAAATTCCAACGATACATTAAACGATGAATATGTGTGTCTACGGGGAAAGCAGGAACTCCAAAAGCTTGTGAAATTACAACTGATGCAGTTTTATGCCCAACTCCCGGTAACTCTTCCATTAGTTCTAAACTGGGAGGAACAGCTCCATCATATTTATCAATTAAAATATGTGATAAATCATAAATAGCTTTAGATTTTTTTGGAGATAAACCACAAGGGCGAATAATCTGTCGAATTTCCTCAACTGACAGCTTAATCATATCAAATGGATTATCTGCTTTGGCAAACAACGTTGGTGTAATCTTATTTACACGCTCATCGGTACATTGTGCAGAGAGTAAAACAGCAACTAATAACGTAAATTCATTTGTATGATCTAAAGGAACTGGAACTTCAGGATATAAACGTTCTAATTCGTCAACAACATATTGTACTTTTTCTTTTTTATTCATTGCTTAGGTTTATTTACCTAAAACGAACATTACTGGTCGCTTTTTTAAGTTAGGAATATTTTTCTTCCAATCGTTAATTGTTTTTGTAACGATAAATTCGTTTTGTAGTGATATATCTGCAGCAATGCACAACTTTAGATTTCCGTTACACTGCTTTAAAACCTCTTCTAATAAGTTGTTATTACGAAAAGGAGTTTCCATAAATAGTTGTGTAAAGTTACGATTTGCCAATCGTTCTAAATCTTTTATTGTCTTAGCTCTTTCAGATTTATCAAAAGGTAGATAACCATTAAAACTAAACTCTTGACCATTCATTCCGCTAGAAATTAAAGCCATTAAAATTGAAGAAGGCCCTACAAGTGGTTTTACTTTAATCCCTTTAAAATGAGCGATACTGGCTATTTCACTCCCAGGGTCTGCAATCCCAGGACAACCTGCTTCGCTAATCATTCCAACATCAAAACCCTCAAAAATTGGAGCCAAATAACTCCCTATTTCTGTTTTGTCGGTATGTTTATTCAATTCAAAAAAAGTTAATTCATCTATGTTAATGGATTTATCAATTTTCTTTAAATATCTTCGCGTTGTTTTTATGTTTTCTACAATAAAATATTTTAACTCTTTTAATAGAGTTTGAACCTCACTGGGAATAACACTATCAACTGAAGAATCTCCCAATGTCATTGGGAGCATTAAGATTTTACCTTTTTCCATTTTTACAAATTCCTAATGATAACTTCGCATGCCTCATCTAGCAGATGATAAACATTTTCAAAACCAGCATCTCCACCGTAATAAGGATCTGGGACTCTCCTATTTTCATTCGGATAACTTTCGTTTAAAATCATATTAACTTTTGCCTTTTGTGCTTCATTTTCTGCTCTTGCTATTACATCTGTGTAGTTAGAGGCATCCATAACATAAATTAAATCAAAAATGGAAAAATCCTCTTGTGTTAGCGGTCGGGAACGTTGATAGGTTAGATCTATTTCATATTTTTTGGCAACTTCTATAGAACGTGAATCTGGCAATTCACCTTCATGATTTGCAATAGTCCCAGCTGAATCAACTTCAATGTTTCTATTGTTTTCAATTGCTTTTTGTTTTAGTATACCTTCTGCTAGCGGGGAACGACAAATGTTGCCCAAACAAACCATTAATATTTTCATATAGTTGTTCTATTTATTATCAATCATGACTTTAAAACGAAGTTTATTAGGACTATTTTCTGCATTAGAATACAAAGAAATTATTCTGTCCTGAAAACCTATTTTATGATTCGTATCAAAAGTAACAAAAACATCTACAGATTGATTGGGTAATATTGGAGTTTTTGGAAAAGTCGCTTTAGTGCAAGAGCATGCTACTTCATATTTATCAAGTAACAAAGGTGCATTTCCAACATTTGTAATTTTATACTTATGTTTTAAAAGTATACCTTCCTTTGTCTTAGGAAATTTAATTGTTTTTTTATCAATCTCTACTTTTTGAGCGATTAATAAATTGGTTAGCAAAATAATGCAAAATGATAAAACAAATTTTTTCATGCTAAAACTAGATCAAAATTTATTCCAAATGAATTAAAAAGTTGGACAATCGTATGATTTAAAATTCTTGCTAGAATTAGCTGAGTTTCCTCTTCTATTTTTGCTTCTTAACGTAATCATAATTTCATGCGATCCATTATTAAATTCTGCCAATTTAGAAAGTCCATAATCGTAAGAGTAACTAATCCCTAGTTTTGCTGTAGAAAAACCAACCATAGCAACTATTGATTCCCTAAAACGATAGGAACCGCCAAACCAAAATCTTTTGTTATAAATTGCACGTAAATTTAAATCAAATTGGAAAGGAGCATTTATCATAGCGCGCATTACAGCTGAAGGTTCTAGTGTTAAAACTGGATTTCTTCCTAACGGAATAATGTAACTTCCGTTTAAATAAAAAGTACGTTCTAGGTTATTGGTTACAGCAGTAACAATATTAGCTAAATTTACATTTGTTTGTATAATATTAAAACCAGATAACCCCACTTGATAAAGATCTCCATACCATTTTACTCCAAAACCTAGGTCAGGAATTAAACGATTAGAACTGTAATTTATGACTGTGTTATCATCGCTTTCTTCTGTAATTAACTGGTTCTGATCTATCATATATTGATTGATTGATCCCGCTAATGCAAAAGAAAGTCTAGTAAACTTTGAAGTCTCAATTTGAGTTGATAGAGCACCCAACAGACCAGATCGTCTAGTAGGACCAGCTACGTCGTTAAAAACCATACCTCCTACTCCTAGGTATTTACTTAGTGATGTATGATAAGAAATATGTTGTGAGACTGGAGCTTCTCTAATCCCCATCCACTGTCTTCTAACTCCAATTACTAAAGGTGCATAAGTCTTTGTGCCAGCAGCAGCAGGATTTAAAACGAAGCTGTTTATCATATACTGACTATTCATCACAATCTGTTGTGAAAACATAGGTGTGCCTGCTAAAAAAGTACAAAATAATATGTAAATACAATATTTCATTTATCGTAATAAAGTAACCACTCCTGTTTGTTTCTTATCTCCTCTATTTAGTCTTAATACATAATAATAAACTCCAGTAGGTAAATCTGCACCTCCAGATGAAGTTCCATCCCAGTGGACTTCTAATTCAGTTGTTTTATAAACCTCTCTTCCCCATTTAGAAAGAATAATTAACTCTGCTTCTGCATAAGCATTGAAATATAAATTCCAGGTATCGTTTTTTCCATCACCATTTGGTGTAAATGTATTTGGTATTTCTATACATTCCATTTCACTAGTAACTTCAACTTTTTCAGATTTAGCCATACATCCTTTAGCGTCTTTTGCAACTACAAAGTATGTCCCTTCAGACACAAAGTTTAATGAAGGTTCGAAAGATCCATTTGACCATAAATAATCCACAAAACCATTATTATTTCTAGTGTTTACTGACAGTGTAACGCCACCTTGCGCACACGTTAACTCCTCCATATTTATTGTTGCTTCTAATTCAGATGGAGTAACGATTAGTTCTTTATCTACTGATGCAGTACATCCATTAAAAGGAGAAGTGTAACTATAGGTAATTATATGATTTCCAATTCCTTCTAAAGATGGGTCAAAAGTATTTGTACTTATTCCATTTACGGCATAGTTTCCTCCATCGGGCTCACCTCCAGTTAGCTCAAATGAATTACCAATTCCGCAAATTGTATCAAAAGGATTACAATGTACAATAACCTCAGTAACACTTGCAAAGCCGCTAGCACAAGATGTACTTCCGCATGTTCCACCTTCAGCTCTAACAAAATAATTAGTAGAGTTTAATGGAGAAACAGTAATTGAATTTCCCGTTCCTAAGGGCGTACCTCCACAACTATTTTCATACCAAACCCAGTCTGCTCCATTCACTAGCATTCCCCCTTGTACACTTAGAGTTATTGTTTCTCCAGCACAGAAATCATTATTAGAAATTGTTATACCATCTGCTGCTACACTCCCGTTTAAAACTGTTACTGTAACACTTTCGCAATTTGTTTCTCCACAAGTACCTACAGCTCTTACAAAGTATGTTTCTGTACTAGTAGGTGAAACAGTTAATTGAGTACCAACTCCAATAGGAACAGCTCCGCATGCTCCTGTGTACCAAACCCAAACATAATCATTTGGTAAAGCAGCTCCATTTACACTTAAAGTGGTCGGTTGACCTGGACATGTATTATTTAATGAAACTGTTGCAGAAATTGGGTCTGGAACACCGGCCCCAACAGTTATAGTTTTATCAACACAATTTGAATTACCACATGTCCCTTCTCCCCTTACGTAATAAGTTGTATTTGCACTTGGAGAAACACTAATAGAGTTCCCTGTTCCAACAGGCCCGTTGCCACAAGATCCCAAGTACCATTGCCAAGTAGCATTTGTACCCAATTGCCCTCCAGAAACGGATAAAATTGTTGATCCACCTACACATATTGCTTCTTCTGTTGCTACAATAGAGTTTGGTTCAATAGTAATATCACTTGTGTTAATTAAGACACTTGCACAATTGGTTTCTCCACAAGTTCCTTCTGCTCTTACATAATAAGATGTTGGTCCAGCGGGGGAAACATTTATGGTGTTTCCTGTTCCGAGTGCAGTGCCTAATCCACAGCCGCCCTCGTACCAAGTCCAATTATCGCCATTTAAAAGTTGACCTCCATTTACAGTTAAATCTGTAGTCCCTCCAGGACAAACTATAGGGTTCGTTACTTGGATTGCAGTTGGAAGAACAGAATTTGGTAAAACGATAACAGAGGTATTCACACAGCTAGAATTATTACAGTCTCCTTCGGCTCGTACATAATATGTTGTAGTAACTGTAGGTGTAACACTTAAAGTGTTTCCACTTCCTAAATATATGCCACCACAAGAACTTGTATACCATTCCCAAGTTGCACCAGTTCCTAATGTTCCTCCATTTATAGATAATGTAACTGGAGTTCCAGGACAAATATTATTGTCCGAAGTTGTAATTCCTGTTGGATCAGTTGAAGATTCTTTTGCTGTAATTGTTGTATTTACACACCCTGTTGTGTTACAAGCTCCTTCTGCTCTTACAAAGTAATCTGTTGTAATTGCAGGGTTTACGCTTATGGTTGTACCATTACCTACAAGTAAACCGCCACAAGCATCACTATACCAGTACCAATCAGCTGCAGTTCCTAAGCTTCCTCCTACTAC
>CALDTD010000295.1 GCA_937924345.1 uncultured Flavobacteriales bacterium
AGGTAAGTGGTTTTTTCACTCCATATTTTTTTGCTATTATTAAGAAGTCTTCTGTAGTAATGTCTTTTACCTTACCATTAATAGAGAGCGGTTGGGTTTTTCGCCAAATATTACTTACGTCATAAGGAAAAGTAATATCATAAGCTGGTGATAAACGCCATTTACCAGTTTTATCCATTATAAAAGATATATTTTTAATGTGGTAATCATCATTTGAAGAGAGGTAATTAAATACCATAATTTTAAACTGTTGTTTAATGTCTCCTTGGTTTAATCCTAGCTTGAGAATAGTATCAAAAGCTAAGTCGTAACTGTGTAATTGTTTTGGGTTTGCTCCAGTTATCGCAGCTAATGTTTGAGTGTGTAGTTTTTCGCCGTTATTTACTCTATCAAAACGCTCGGTATAAAAATGAGATTTTGTTCCGTCTTTAAAGAAGCCGCAAGGCATCATTTCAATTCCACAATTTACAGCCATTTTATGGTAAATGTATTCTATTCTTCCACAATCGTGACTTTCGCCTTTAAGGTCTAAACCGTCAAATTTTATAATTAAAGGTGTGTAACCCTCTTTATAATGATAAGGGTAAGAATAGAGGTTTTCTTTTTTGTTGTAAGATAAAATAGCTTTAGGTTTTGCTCCTCCTGCGGAAGTGCTAAATTGAAACAACTTAAATAAATCTTTTTTAGTTATTTTAAACGATTTGCTTCTGTCATCAATAATACCGTTAGATAGTTTTGCTAATTCGGATAAGTCTGTATCTACTTTTCCCGTTTCTTTTTTTTCGGTTGATGGAATATACTCTAAGGCGCCCATTCCTCTTGTCCCAATATAACTTAAAAGGCGAATAGGGGTAATCTCTTCCGAATGCCCGTTTGCTTTTAAAAATGCTTTAATCACTTCGCTTCCATAGGTGTCGGGCAATGAGTCTGCAATCATTGGGGGTAAACCTTTAAAAGGATTGTTTAGCTCATAATAAAATGGTCCATACGTCTTGTTTTCCGTTTTGGCAAAAGGCATAATTAATGGAGCTATTTGTAATCTATTTTGATTAAACTCCGGATTAAATTTAAAAAATGTCTGTTTTGTATTTGGGTCGAGGTATAGCGCGCCAACAGATTCATTCCAAATTCTAACTTCTATTACGTTATCTGTTGTCATCTTTTAATTGTTTTAGCATTTCAAAAGGGTCAACATTTCGGGTGTTTTCAAATAGTTTTTGAAGATCGTTTAAACGTCCGTAAACTCTAAACACTCTTATTATTGTGTTGAGGTTTAGCGATTCCCCACTTTCTATTCTTTGTATGGTTCGCGTAGATAAATCAGTTGCTTTTGCAAGTTCTTTTTGCGAAAAATTATAAGATTTTCTTAATGCAGTAAGGTGTGTTGCAATTGCATCAAAAATTGCATTTTCAGGTAAGTTTTGCCAGTTTTTACTTTCATTCACAATTCTAATATACGACAAATATTACTGGTTAAATGTTTTTTTTGATTAAAATCAGTAAAAAATGTCGCTTTTTTATTTTTGTAAGGTTGTTGAACTATTGTGTGTAGAAGTCTTATAATTTCGATAATAAAGATCTATACTAACAATAATTGCTGCAAAGCCCCAAACAGGAACAGACGCTTTATCGGTATCTAAATAGTTGTTTAAAATGCCATGAGTGAAATAAGTAACTAGTCCAAGCATTACCATCATTAATATACGCTTAACAGCTTTATCTTCTAATTCTAAATAAAGTTTAGATGCAGTATAAAAAATCATAATAACAAGTAAAATCATTCCAAGACTACCCAAAACCCCTTGCTCTGCCAAAGGACCAAGGTATTCGCTGTGGGCATTACCTCCTGTACCAAAGTTGGTACTTATAATTGTTAAGTCCGAAGCTTGTTGAAAAGGAGCATATTGAAAAGCGTAAACTCCAGGACCCCAGCCAAAAAGAGGTCGTTCTTTAAACATTCTTACTGCACAATTCCAACGGTTTAAACGTTCTAAGTTTGAGGCATCAGAACTTACATTAGACATCGACTCTATTCGTTCACTAAAGTTTTCTGTAGTGTGTTCGGCATCATTTTTTTGAAGCATGTAAGAAATCTCAGTAAAATTAATGATGATAAAAGACCCAACAATTACTCCGATATACATCAAATATTTAAACTTAATTTTAAAGACAAAAAGTAAGTAAACCATAAACGCTCCAACAACACTCACCCAAGCAGCTCTGGTATAACTGTAGAACAAGGCTACTGTAAAAATTAAAAGCATAATGCCAATTAAGGCTCTAGAGATAGCATTTCGTGTTTTATCGAAAAACAGACTGACTACTATTGGATAAAACAGCGCAATTATAGCTCCGTAAGAAGTATGGTCTTTAAAAAATGGAGACATAATCCAATGGCCTGCTTCTTCACTAAATCCATGTCCCGCATGTTTAATAACTGTTACTAACAATACTAAGGTCAATGGAATTAAATATGCCCAAATAAATGCGTTGACGTTTTTAAAACTATGTTTGAAAATTTGAATTCCAAAGAAGTAAACAGGAACAATAAACCATAGGCGAGAGAGCAAAAATTTAAAAGAAACCAAAGGCATTTCGCTCGTAAAGGCGGTAATAAAAATCCAAAAAAGTTGAAATAGAATTACGAGTGTAATAGGATGTTTTAATACAGGATTGGCTACTTGTTTTTTCTTTAAAACTTGTTTAAACAAAAAGATACACATTACACCAAAAAGTATGGGCTCGGTTGGAAGATAAAGTCCAAGCCCTCCCATGTCCATTTGTTCTAAATTAAGCGATAGAGGAGTGCAGAATACTGCAAACAGTAACAACTTATCTAGAGCGAAAAATGTGGCATAAACTACAACTAAAGCTAAGGGTAAAAGACTTAGAAAGTAAAAATCGTAATAAAATAAATAGGCATTTAATATACTAAATAATATACCTACGGTATAAATCCATTTATGTTGGATAAAACTAAGCATCCGTTTTTATTTTGCTTTAAGTTCTTTAATTTTCTCCGTAAACAGGAGAAGAATAAAAGCAAAAAAGATAGAAACGAAAGTAGAAATTACAACAATTAACCAACGAATAGGATATGCTTTTTTCTCAGAAGGACTAGCGGTTTCTACCACGAATTTATGAGAAATACTTGAGTTAGCATCTGTCTCTGCTTGTTCGTAAGAAGTTTCCATTGTAGAAATACGCTCTGCCAAAAATTCAACTTTTACCTGGAACGAGCTTAAAACACTTCCGTACTTTTCGGTCATTTCTATTTTCTTTAAATAGCTTTCTCTTGTTGCTTGGTCTTTGGCGTTTAACATAGCTTCTGTTAAACCTTGATAAGCTTCGTTTGTAACAACACCTAAGCTTGTCAACTTAGACATGGTGTCCATTACAGCTTTCATTTTGTTTTGGAGTTTTTCTAACTTCTCTTTTTTAATCTGAAAATCTGGATAAGCACGTTGGTGAATCATATTGTTTTTAATGCTGTCGAATAGATTTGCAATGTGGTTTGCCATTAAAGCTGCGGTATCAGGACTTTTATCCATTACACGAATTAGAACCGCTCCTTTGTTATTACGCTCAAAATTTATAAAATCATTATATGTTTTAGAGAGGGTAGTGTTTTTGTACTTGTCATCTTCTTCAATTTCATAATGCTGCATCAAATTAAATGTTCTAATTACATTATTACGAATCGGTTCTGAACCTAAAATTTGTAGCATTTGCTCTGCTTCTTCTTCCTCTCCAAACTTACTTACACTTTGGTCTTCTGTTATAACTTCAGAAAAGGTAACCGCACTTGCTTTGGTAGGGTATAATGTAACAGTAGATTCGTAACGCTCTTCCATTAATAAAGAAACAATAGAAGAAATAACAGCTGCTGCTATACCAACAATAATAAATACTTTTTTGTATTTCCATACAAAGTCGAGTAGGTCTATTGCGTTAAAATCTTGTGTTTTCTGACTCATAATAACTAAAATTAAAGTGCGCAAATGTAATGAAGTTGCCTAAGGTTATCAAATCTAAAATTGCTCTTATTCTTCTTGTTTCTTTTACTTGTACGCAAACCTTTTATTTTAAGAAATATTGCCTGTTATTAAATTAATCTTTTTTAAGCATCAGAAAAATGCCTCTCAAATCAATCATTTTGGTAATGAAAGCTAATACAGCTCCTGTAATTCCTAAAAGAAGAAACTCATAAAACCAAGCTATATTTAAGTAATTGTTAAACATAAAGTATGTTGTAAGTAGCAGTAGAATGAAGCTGATGGTCGCAATTAAATCTTGTTTAGGTGTTTTAATATCTAATAGAGAATAAGCTAAAATTACTTGACCGACTACAGTTGCTGTTTGTGTAATTAAGCTTGCAATTGCAGCGCCAAAAGCTCCGTAAGTGGGTATGAGGTATAAGTTTAAACCTATATTTAAAATTACACCACCTAAAGCAAGCCAATTTAATCTTTTTAAGTTTCCATTTGCGGTTAGTAAAGTCCCAAAGATATAGGTTGTACTCACAGCGATAAAACAAAATAGCAATGCTCCAAATGTATTTGCAGAATGAATAAGTT